>JADZBT010000137.1 GCA_020851915.1 Alphaproteobacteria bacterium
ATTCCTATGGCGATGCCTGCCTGCTGCACCCCTGACCTTCCCCTTGTATTCACTACATTTTAACCTATTTCTGGCTATACTACCCTTCTCACTTAAAGAAACTTTCTTAGCGGAGGACGCTTATGGCTACCAAGAAGAAGCCCGAAAATTACGCCTCGTTAGACAAACCTGTCATCGAGGCGGTTGTGAACGAACTGTTCCGTTTCGAAACGCCGAAGCAGGCGGTCGATCAGCTGGAGGCGATACGCTCCAGCTTTATCACCTCGCGTGAGCAGACGGAGGACAACAAAGTCTCCGTGCGTCTGTGGATCAAGGGCTATGCCCTCACCGAGGACGAAATAAAAGAAGGCTATCTCGGCCACTTCGCCACCATCCGCTACAAGGAGGTGAAGGGCAAGAAGATCGCGCTCTATGCTGAGAAGGACAATGTCCCGCTCAAGACCCACCCGCAGAAGAAGCGTCAGAAGGCGCGTCACCCCAACTGGGGCCACCCCATCCTGCGCGGCGTGAAGAAAAAGAAAACCTACAAGACCATCGAGGAAGCGCAGAAGCAGATACAGCTCCTGCACGAGGAATTCCCCGAAGTGTCCATCCCCTGCACGCACAAGATGTACGTGATGATCTACCAGCGCGGCCCGGAAGGAAGTAACGACGGCCCGCCGGTGCAGAAATGGGTGCTGAACATTAAAGTGGATGAGCACGGCGGTTATTACCTCGAAGCCGAGGTCAACAAGAACCCGCGCAAGCGCAAGAACGCGGAGGCTCCGGCCATTACGGCACAGGACGGCGAGGCCGCCCCTGCTCCCGATGCGCCGCTGGGCAAATTCACCGCAGCGATCGAGCTGAAGCGCGCGAAAAAGAAGAAAAAATAGCATTTCCGGAATAATCCGGGCGGAGTTTCACAAAACTGTCATCCTTCCTCTTTATACAATATGGGAGTGTGAAAGAATAAGGAACAGGACTCCGCCCGCGTGCCCGAAAATCCCAGAACCCGCGAACAGAAAAAAGAGGCGCTCCGCACCTTTATTCCCGCCATCATGGCGATGGATAATGCCGTCACGGCGGGTGGCGACCTCAACGCACTGCCACCGGGATGGGAGCGTATCCACGCCCATGACTTCCCGCTGACGCACCACCGCGCCGATCTCTACAAATACCAGCCCTCTCCCGACGCCGAACCGCAATTTTTCTGCCTGCAACGCTCGGTCAAGAATCTGGAGGATGTGTTTTTCAACACGCTGCCGGTATTGTCCCGCGACGCCTCTTTCAGCCGTGACGAGGTAGGTGCGTTCATCGAAGAATGCGTGCAGGTGCTCAACCAGCAATACGGCTCGGCGCAAAAGCAATTCACCTACACCGACCTGAATCAGCTGGGCTACTCGCAGGGTGGCTACCTGATGGGGTTCGCGCTGGGCTACATCTATAACAAGACGGGGGACGTACCGGAACAGATATACACGCTGGACAGTGCTGGCGAGAGCGTGGCACTCGAGAAATCCATCGACGTCTACAACCGCGATGCCGCAAGCGGCGAGCTGCGCGGCTGGCATCTGACGCCGGACACCCTCCCCGACCTCATCGACCGGGTACATAAGAATGCGGCAGGCATATTCGTATTCCCCCCCAACCTTATCAACAGTGCCGGCGCGCGGCTCGGCGAGGCGATGTGGGCGTCACCTTTCAACTTTTCTCACCATGACGCAGAAAAACTCCTGAGCGATATAGATAAGCCCTCCAGCCCCGTGGAATGGCTGGTGGGATTCCTGATATACCACACCTCGGAATTGCTGTTCGAGAAGCACAAGGACGAGTTTCCCGGCATCGAACCCGGCACATTGCTGGAGGCGCTGCGCGCCTTCTGCTACAGCTATGCGGTCAGCTACACGGAGCAATCACACCTGCTGAGCAACCATCTGTACCGTGCGACCCGCGACATGGATCACTTCATGCGATCACTGCTCGATGTGGAAAACACTCCGGAAGGATACCGCGTACCCCAGTTCGGGAATCACACACTGAAAGGCGATCCCGCCGACAGCTATTTTTATTACCTGCGCCATCTGCGTTATGAATTGCTGGAGCCGAATCAGGAGCATAACGTCATGGGATTTAGTGCAGCGGAAGAATATGCCCTGCGCTACTTGCGCGGAGAAAATCGAAACGAGAAGGACGGCCATCTGGCGCTGGCATTCGAGGCGGAACAGGCCGGCATGGACTACGACAAGATCCAGCGCTTCCTGTTCCAGCCTGCCTTGAAGCTGGTGCAGAAAGTGGTCATCTCCATTCCCTTCCACGACCTCGCCGATGACCTGCATACCGCCTACACTGCGGGACAGAACAGCCGTTATCACGAATCATTGCCGCGCTGGGCGGCGGTCACGCGCGCCGCATTCGAGGCATTGAACAGCAAAAAGGAAATGCTGGATCTGGAGGATGGGAAATTCATTTTCACCGAGCTGCTCCCCCATCTCATCCGCAGCACCGCCCCCGTAAGGGCCGTCACGCGCCACGCCGATGCGTTACGGCACGAAGTGCGGCTGGGCGTCGGGGTGACCGCATATCAGGTCACACAGGCACTTGCCAATTTCCGTGAGCGCGTCTGCGGGAAAGATGACAGCAGCCCGCAACGCTGACCGCACCTACTCCCACACCAGCGTGAAGCGGTAAGGTGAGTCAGCGGCGCCGGCAACGATCTCGTTCTCGCCGACACGCAGATGGGCCCGGAAATCGGGAGCGTTCCCGCCGATCTTCACGCCGTTCACGACCGTCCCGGTCTTGCTGCCGCGATCGGTCACCGCCAGACCTTTTTCTCCGGGTTGAATGGCGAAATGGTTGCGCGCCATGATGGCCGGATCGGCGTTCTCTATGAACAGGTTGTTCCAGTCCATCGGGTTCGGCACGGCGCCCATCGGCAGCGCCCCCACACGATAGGGAAAGCTGCTGATGACCACGCCGTTCGCCGGCATCTGGCGTTTCAGTGTATCGGAGAGTGGCAGGAGCGTCACGCGCTTGACGGGCTTTGGCTTATCCTCCGCAGGGGCCAATTCCATCTTGCCGCTGTAATGCGTGATGAGCGCCGCCACCGTCTGGCTGGATTCGCGCACGCGCTCGGTAAGCACGCGGATGATAAGATGGACGAGTTCCGGTTGTCCGGTGAGTGCACTTGCAATATCCTCGCGGGTGATGACCCGCAGCCTGACGTCGCTGACTGCGGCGGCGTAGGCCGAGCGCGGTTTGTCGCTGATGAGCCCCATCTCGCCGAACACCTCACCCTCGCCGATCTTGGCGAGCAGGATCGTGCCTTTTTCCGAGCTTTTATAGATCTCCACCTGTCCGGAGAGTATCTGGTAAGCGAAATCGCTGTCCTCGCCTTCGCGGAAGATGATCTCGCCGGGGTTTGCGCTGCGTTCCTGCATAATGTGTCCCTGTTGTTGACGCATCATAAGTAACGCAACGGCGCGCGGATTCCAAGCGAAGAAAGATAAAGAGAGGATGGGGCGAACGAGGGGTTTCGAACCCCCGACCTCCAGAGCCACAATCTGGCGCTCTAACCAGCTGAGCTACGTCCGCCACACTCTCATACGGGCCGCGAACGGCCCGTGGAAGGCCCGCAATAAACGCGATTCTGGCCAAAAGGTCAAGCACTCGCTTATTTTGCCGGGTTTCGTCATAAAACAGCAATAAAATCCGTATAGCATAGGGGCGTATTTTTAGGTTTTATTTGAATTATTAAAACCTTTTGATTTTAGCCAGAGATTCCTACTCTCTGGGGCAATTTGAGGAGATGCCTTAAAATCCTCTACGGTCGTCAAAAGGAACGACCCAAAACATCCAAATGAAAGAGCAATTAAGAACGCTGCTATATCTGGTGCTGCGAATATTTTTTGCCACCGCAATACAGGTCGCCTTTCCGCTGTGGGCATTCTACACTGCCCTCGACCCCAGTAAGTTCCACTTATCGATGGAACATACCAGAGTCGCGGTACTCGCTCTGCTGACCGCGTTACTTCTGAGTGGTCTCGCGGGCGATATTGCGGGAACGTTGGCCTACCTGAACCTCAAAAGAAATTGGGTCCCCGAATGGGGGTTCAACCAATTCTTTACCTGCATGGTGGCAGGGGGAGCAGGAGGAACGGTCATCACCACCTTTATTCTGGTTGCCATCCGCTGGTGGCAACTGACGCACTAGAAAAAAGACCATGTGTTCACCGCACATGGTCTTTTTTGTGCCCGCAATTTAATCACCCCCGCCCATTTCTGCCAAAAAAATAAGCAGCCTTGCCATTGCGCGCGGGCTGATATATCACAGGTTTCCGCGATTATTGCAGCTGGCATGCTTCCTGCTTACACCGGGGCATCGAAATCGCAAGCCGTGAGTGAGGATTCGCCGATGAAAAAGATTGAAGCCATCATTAAGCCCTTCAAGCTCGATGAAGTGAAAGAAGCGTTGCAGGAGGTGGGCCTTCAGGGCATCACCGTGACCGAAACCAAGGGATTCGGCCGCCAGAAAGGGCATACCGAGCTCTATCGCGGCGCGGAGTACGTGGTGGACTTCCTGCCCAAAGTGAAGCTCGAGATCATCGTCACCGATACAATGCTGGAACGCACCGTGGAGGCCATCCAGACCGCCGCCCATACGGGCCGCATCGGTGACGGCAAGATATTCATCTACAACGTCGAGGACGCCATCCGTATCCGTACGGGCGAGCGCGGCGACGACGCTATTTAGTCGTTAGTCCTTAGTCGTTAGCTAAGGACAAAGGACTAAGGACAAAGGACAACCCCTAGATAAGGACGATAACTACCATGTCTACCAAGGACGTACTGAAAAGAATCAAAGACGAGAAGATCGAATTCGTGGATTTCCGCTTCACCGACCCACGCGGCAAGTGGCATCACACCACCTACATCTCGGACAAGATCACCGAGGATCAGCTGAGCGACGGCATCATGTTCGACGGTTCGTCGATCGCAGGCTGGAAGAGCATCAATGAGTCCGACATGATCCTGCGCCCCGACGTGGACAGCGCGTTCGTCGATCCGTTCACCGCGCAGCCGACCATGGTCATCACCTGCGACATCGTGGAGCCCAGCACCGGTCAGGACTACGTCCGCGACCCGCGCTCGACCGCAAAGCGCGCCGAGGCGTACCTCGCCTACACCGGCATCGGCGACACCGCTTATTTCGGCCCCGAGCTGGAATTCTTCGTGTTTGACGACGTGCGTTTCTCGACCGGCATGCATGAGGCCTTCTACTCCATCGACCAGGAAGAGCTGCCGCAGAATTCCGGCCGCGACTACGACATGGGCAATATGGGCCACCGTCCGCGCGTAAAGGGCGGCTACTTCCCCGTTGCTCCCGTAGACTCGATGCAGGACATCCGCGCCGAGATGCTGGCGACGCTGCGTATGGTGGGCCTCACCCCCGTGCTGCATCACCACGAGGTAGCGCCCGCGCAGCAGGAGCTGGGCTACGACTACAGCACGTTGGTGAAGAGCGCCGACAACGTGCAGAAATACAAATACGTCATCCATAACGTCGCGCATTCCTACGGCAAGTCGGCAACCTTCATGCCGAAGCCGGTCAACGGCGATAACGGCTCGGGCATGCATGTGCACCAGTCGCTGTGGAAGGGCGGCAAGCCTCTGTTCGCAGGTAATGGCTATGCCGACCTGTCGGAGCTGTGCCTGTACTACATCGGCGGCGTCATCAAGCACGCACGCGCGCTCAATGCGTTCACCAACGCATCGACCAACAGCTACAAGCGCCTGATACCGGGCTACGAAGCGCCGTTGTTGCTGGCCTACTCGTCGCGCAACCGTTCGTCATCGATCCGCATCCCGTATGTATCGAGCCCGAAGGCGAAGCGCATCGAGACCCGCTTCCCGGACGCGACCGGCAACCCGTACTACACCTTCGCCGCGCTGATGATGGCCGGCCTCGACGGCATCGAGAAGAAGATCCATCCCGGCGACGCGATGGACAAGAACCTCTACGACCTGCCGCCGGAGGAGCTGAAAGGCATCCCGACCGTCGCGCCGACGCTCGACTCCGCGCTCGATGCCCTCTCGGCTGACCGCGACTTCCTGAAGAAGGGCGACGTGTTCACCGACGACCAGATCGACGCCTACATCGAGCTGAAACGCGAAGAGACTGCGGCCCTCAACAACACCCCGCAGCCCATCGAGTTCTCGATGTACTACAGCGTGTAATACTATCCTTGTCATGCTGAACCCGTTTCAGCATCCATCGGCCCACAAGGCTCGGTGTGAATCACACCATGGATCCTGAACCACGTTCAGGATGACAGTAAAAACACAAAAGCCGGCTCCCTAACGGGGCCGGCTTTTCTTTGTTCACAAGAAACCTGTTACGCTATCGTCAACGAATCTCCCAACGCCCTGCCCGCCTTATCGATGAAATCAGGGATAATTGCCGCTGTTCCATGATTGAACTCCCCACCGGCAACACCGTTCAGCGCATCGCTGACCGCTCTGCGGACAGTGCTCCTATCCGGTGCACCAGCGATACTACGATTGCTTTTATATGCATTTACCAGAGCCTCTTGCAGAGCATGCTTATCCACATTCGGATAGCTACCACCGTAGCCACCTATATTCTGTTCATGCACATATTCTCTCGCCAACCTTTCAAGCTTGGCCTGATCAAACCCTG
>JADZBT010000138.1 GCA_020851915.1 Alphaproteobacteria bacterium
CGACCTGTTCGGCGAACGGGGCAACGACCCGCGCATCCAGCTGGGTTACGGCGCGGATGATACCGTGGGCAACGCCGTGGAGGCGGTCACCATGATGACCTTCCACGATTACAAAAGCCTGCGGCTGGTCACCTCGCAATACCACATGCCGCGCAGCCTCGTCGAATTCCGCGAGCGGATGCCCGGCATCACCATCATCCCGCACCCGGTGTTCAATGATTCCATCCATCCCGACCGCTGGTGGATGGATCCGCACACCTTCCGGCTGATCGCGGGGGAATACAGCAAGTTCCTGTGGAGCACATGGCGAAGCATCCTATGATCACCCTGTCACATCCCGGAAGCCCGAAGGGATGTCCGGGATCCCATGATGGGACCCCGGATCTGCGGCGCAACGCGCCTTGTCCGGGGAGTGGAAACATTATATCAACAATCATATGATTCGATTCCGCTCCGCGCTCTTCAACCTCCTGTTCATGCTCTGGACCTTCGGGCTGGCGCTGGTCACCGCGCCCCTCCTGCTGCTGCCGGTGCGCTTCGCGGGCATGGTGGCGCGCCTTTGGGCGCGGGTGTCGCTGGTGCTGCTGCGACTCACCTGCGGCATACGCTACGAGGTGCGGAATCCGGAGCGTCTGCCCGCCACGCCCTGCATCATCGCCAGCAAGCACCAGTCGGCATGGGAAACCATCGCCTTCTGGGCGCTAACCGATTTCCCCGTGTTCATCCTCAAGAAAGAATTACTGAGTCTGCCCTTCTTCGGCTGGCATCTGAAGAAGCTCGGCATGGTCGCCATCGACCGCAAGGCGGGTGCGGGCGCGCTCAAGCAGATGATAAAAGACAGCAAAGCCGCATTGGAAAAAGGCTACAGCCTGGTGATATTCCCCGAAGGAACCCGCACCGCGCCGGGCACGCGAAAGCCCTACCAGCGCGGCATCGTCGGGCTCTATCGTGCCCTGAACGTACCGGTCGCTCCGGTGGCGCTCAATTCCGGCACATGCTGGAGCCGCAATGCTTTCGTGAAATACCCGGGCACGGTCACCGTGGAATTCCTGCCCCCTATCGCGCCGGGGCTGGATGCGGACGCCTTCATGCAGCAGCTGGAGTCCGATATTGAAAGCGCGGTGGCGCAGTTATCTTAGTGCATTCTTGGGCCAGCCATACACATCGGGCCCCTCACCCTACCCCTCTCCCCATGGGAGAGGGAAGCCGCCACTTCGCGGCGGCGGACAGGAGAGAAGCTCCCTCTCCCTTTGGGAGAGGGCCGGGGTGAGGGGCCCGGTCTATCGATAGGTCACATTCTACGCCGCCCGTGCCTCGCCGGGATTCACCAGTGTCATGCGGCCGTCGCGCAACCAGAGGGCCGGGACGTTCAGATGACTGACGAGATAATCGTCATGCGTCGCGATGACGATGGTCGTGCCGCGCGACTTGTTGAGCGCCTCGAAGAGGTACATGAATTGCAGGCTCAGTTCCGGGTCGAGGCTGCCGGTGGGCTCGTCAGCGAGCAAAATATCCGGCTTGTTGATGACCGCGCGGGCGATGGCTACGCGCTGCTTCTGCCCGCCGGAAAGCGTCTGCGGCTTGGCATTGATGAACTCGCCTATCCCCAGCCACTCCAGCATCTCCTCGACGTTCTCGCGGATATGCTTCTTCGGCGCGCCGGCTATCTTCAGCGGCAGCGCCACGTTATCGGCCACCGTCAGGTGGTCGAGCAGGCGGAAATCCTGATACACCATGCCGATACGCCGCCGCAGCATGGGAATGTCGTCGCGCGCCACGCGCGACATATCCTTGCCGAACAGCCTCACTTTGCCCGACGACGGCGCATGCGCCAGCGATATGAGGCGTAACACCGAGGATTTCCCCGCGCCGCTGGGCCCCGTAAGAAAGTGGAAACTGCCGGCGGCGAGATAGAACGATACATCATGCAGGATGCTTTTTCCCGCTTCGTACTCCATCGATACGCCGTCGAATTCAATCACTGTTTACTTTCTCCCGCTTTTCGTGTTCTCTTCTAGCATAGTTGCCTATGCAGGGCCAGAATTTAACAGGGAATGTACCATGCAGGTCACCTGCCAGAAGTGCGACGCGCGCTATCTCGTCAAGGATTACGAGATCGGCCCCGATGGGCGGAAGGTAAAATGTGCGCGCTGCGGCCACATTTGGCACGCGGTCGCGCCTGAATCCATACCCGACATCGAGGCGTTCGAGAAAGAGCTGCAAGCGCTCTCCCCCATCCCAGAAGGCTCGGCGCTGCCCGTGCCGCATGTGGTAAGCAGCCCATCCACCGCCGGACTGAAGGTGGCAAGCCTCATCCTGCTCGCAGCCACGCTGGTGGCGGGATTCATCGCCCAGCGCGACCTGCTTTATCCGACCTCTTTACGCATATTCTACGACGCCTTCGGCCTCTATGACACCAGCGGGGTAGCGCTCAAGGACGTGAGCATCGCCGCCATGCCGGAGCGCGGCAAGACGGACTATTTCATCACCGGTACGATCGCCAATGAGTCCGCCGAAGAACGTATCATCCCGCGCCTGCGGGTGCAGGTGTTCGACGATCAGGGGCGCGTCATCAAGAACGAGGATTTCGAGAAGGACGATACGCTGGCCGCCGAGGGTAACATCCCATTCAAGACCAAGATCACCGTGCGCGCCGAAACGCTCGACCGGGTGGTAGTGGACATCGGCAATGTCGCGCAGCTCCGCACGCGCGAGGAGTAGCCCGCCGTGATCGCGAAAGACCGCATCCCCCAGACCCTCATCACCGAAACGCACATCCGTGAGCGCGTCGCGACGCTTGCCGCAGAGATAGCAGGAACGCTGACCGGAGAGGTGATGCTGGTATCGCTGCTGCGCGGCGCTTTCATGTTCACCGCCGATCTGGTGCGCGAGCTGTCGCGCCACGGCATCCGCCCACGCATCGATTTTATGACGTTGTCGAGCTATGGCGACGGCACGGAAAGCTCCGGCAAAGTCGTCGTCACCCGCGACATCAGCGATGACGTGAACGGCAGACAGGTGCTCATCATTGACGACATACTGGAGTCCGGCCGCACCCGGAAATTCGCCCACGACCTGATGCTGGAGCGCGGCGCACGCAGCGCGCAGATCGCCGTGCTACTGGAGAAACCCGGCCAACGCGCCGTGCCGCTGGAAGCGGATTTCGTGGGCTTCGTCATCGAGGATAAATTCGTCGTGGGCTATGGACTGGACTACGCCAACGCCTACCGGGAATTGCCCTTCATCGGCTATTTTGAGTAGGCCGGCCCTACTGCCATTCCGGCAGATTCTCCGCCGCCAGCATCGCCTCGTAGGATGTGCGCGGGCGGCAGATGGCGAAGACGTTATCCCGCACCATCACCTCCGGGATCAACAGGCGCGAATTATACATGGAGGACATCGCCGCGCCGTAAGCCCCCGCCGTGCGGAATGCAATGAGGTCGCCCGCCTTCAGCTCCGGCAGTTCACGCTGTTCCGCGAAAATATCGCTGCTCTCGCAAACCGGGCCGACGATGTCGTATCTCACCGCCGCCGCCTTCGTGGATTCCTGCACCGTCACGATCTCGTGATACGCGTCATACATCGCCGGACGCATCAAGTCGTTCATCGCCGCATCGACGATGGCGAAGCGGCGGCCCGCATTCTCTTTCACATAAATGACCCGGGTGACGAGTATCCCGGCATTGCCGACGATCATGCGCCCCGGCTCGAACACCAGCGTGCAATCGACGCCCTTCGTTACTTTTTTCACCACCTCGGCGTAGTCGAGCGGCGTGGGGGGAGTTTCCCTGCCATAGGGGATGCCTAAGCCGCCGCCGACATCGAGCGTCGTGATGCGATGCCCGTCGGCGCGCAGGGTTGCAACGAATTCCACCAGCCGTGTGAATGCCCGCTCGAACGGCGCGAGCTGCGTGAGCTGTGAGCCGATATGCATCGACACACCCTGCACCGTGATATGCGGCATCTTCGCGGCACGTGCATACACCTCGCGCGCTTCGGTAATATCGATGCCGAATTTGTTGTGTTTACTTCCGGTGGAAATTTTTGCATGCGTCCCCGCATCCACATCCGGATTCACGCGCACGGCTATGGGCGCGGTTGTGCCCAGAGAGCCGGCCACCTCATTCAGCGCCTCCAGCTCGGGCAGCGATTCCACATTGAACTGGAAAATCTTCTGCGCGAGCGCATAGGCCATCTCGTCGCGGGTTTTTCCCACGCCCGAAAATACAATATCGCCGGGAGCGACCCCGGCAGCCAGCGCGCGGCGTATCTCGCCCTCCGACACCACATCCGCACCCGCGCCGCATCCGGCAAGCGTAGCGATCACCGCGAGATTCGGATTGGATTTCACTGCATAGCAGATCTTATGCGGGATGCCGGCGAACGCCTCGTCGAACACCCGGTAATGGCGTTCCAATGTCGCCGTGGAATAGCAATAGAATGGCGTGCCGACCTGCGCGGCAAGCTCAGGCAGCTTCACTCCTTCGGCACAGAGTACGCCGCCATGATAGGTGAAGTGATCCATTTATTTCGTCTGCTCTGCCTTCGCCTGCGAGGCATCGGGACGATACAGCTCGCCGCGCACGCCGCAGGCGGATAGCGCCAGCGCCACCGTCGCCCATAACAGGATATTCCTCATAACCACCGCTCCTTCGCCGCTTTGATCGCTTCGCGCACACGCTTCGGGGCCGTGCCGCCGAGGCTCGTGCGGCTCTTCACCGAATGCTCCACCGACAGCACGTCGAACACGTCCTTGGTGATGCGCGCATCCACCGCCTGCAATTCCGCAAGCGTCAATTCGTCAAGGCGGCAGGTTTTTTTCTCGGCCTTCTTCACCGCCTGCCCCGTGATGTGATGCGCGTCGCGGAACGGGATGCCGCACACCCGCACCAGCCAGTCGGCAAGATCCGTGGCGGTGGAATAACCCGTTTCCGCCGCCGCGCGCATGGCGTCCGCGTTGGCTTTCATATCCTCTACCATGCCGGTCATGGCGGTGACGCAGAGCAGCAGCGTTTCCGCCGCGTCAAACACCGGTTCCTTGTCTTCCTGCATGTCCTTGCTGTAGGTGAGCGGCAGGCCCTTCATGGTGGTGAGCAGCGATACCAGCGCGCCCGTGACCCGCCCGCTTTTGCCGCGAATCAGCTCGGCGGCATCGGGGTTGCGCTTCTGCGGCATGATGGAACTGCCCGTGGTAAAGCCGTCCGACAGGCGCACGAACCTGAATTGCGCGCTGGTCCAGATGACCATCTCCTCGGCAAGGCGCGACAAATGCACCGCACAGATACTCGCCAGCGACAGGAATTCCAGCGCAAAATCACGATCCGATACGCTGTCCATCGAGTTGCGCGTGGGTGCATCGAACCCCAGCGCCTTCGCGGTCATCCTGCGATCGGTGGGGAACGACGTCCCAGCCAGCGCCGCCGCACCCAGCGGGCATTCATTCATGCGCGCGCGCGCGTCAACCACGCGGCCCCGGTCACGCCCGAACATCTCGACATAGGCCATCAGGTGATGACCGAAGGTCACCGGCTGCGCCACTTGCAGATGCGTGAATCCCGGCATGATGGTGGCCGCATGCGCTTCGGCCTGCGCGAGCAGCGCCGCCTGCAACGCGCGCAGCTTCGCGTCGAGCGCATCGCACGCCGAGCGCACCCAGAGGCGGAAATCCACCGCCACCTGATCGTTGCGCGAACGCGCGGTGTGCAGGCGTCCTGCCGCATCGCCGATAAGCTCGCGCAGGCGCGCTTCGATATTCATGTGGATATCCTCAAGACTCTCGCGGAACGCGAAATTCCCGGATTCGATCTCTTTGCGGATCTTCTTCAGCCCCGCTTCGATGGCGCGCCCGTCCTCACGCGTGAGGATGCCCTGTTTCACCAGCATGGCGGCATGCGCCAGCGAACCCGCGATATCTTCGGCATAGAGCTTTTTATCGAAACCGATGGACGGATTGATGGCCGCCATCGCTTGCGCCGGCCCGCGCGCAAAGTGCCCGCCCCACATCGGGTTGGCCGAGGCGCTGGATTTTTTACGGTTTTTTGCGGGTTTAGCTGCCATATCGCTGGTTTCTCATAAAATTCTGCCTCGCGCAACCCCGCCTTTGCGGATTCATTGCCGAAACGGCCATTTCCGGCTATCTTCGCCTCCCATCACAGGATAGCGGAGAACCCCTTGCCCTTACGTCGATCTGAATTACTCATGCCCGCCGGTTCGCTGGAGAAGCTCAAGGTGGCGGTGCTCTATGGCGCGGACGCCGTGTATATGGGAACGCCCGACCTCTCGCTGCGCGCCAAGTCGCAGATGTCGCTGGAACAGGTGCAGGAAGGCGTCGCATTCGCCCACGCGCATGGCAAACGCGCCTACCTCACCCTCAACCTGTTCTCGCACAACAGCGATATAGAGAAGCTCCATGATTACCTCGCGGCCATCCGGCAGGTGAAGCCCGACGGGCTGATCGTCGCCGACGTGGGCGTATTCCAGTTCGTGAAGACGCACGCGCCGGAGCTGGAGCTGCACATCTCCACGCAGGCCAATGTGTGCTCGTGGCTCTCGGTGAAATTCTGGGAGGAGATCGGCGCGAAGCTGATCGTGCTGGCACGCGAAGTATCCTTCGACGAACTGAAAGAGATCCGCGAAAAATGTCCGGACATCAAGCTGGAAGCCTTCATCCACGGCTCCATGTGCATGACCTATTCCGGGCGCTGCCTGCTCTCCAACTATATGGCGGAGCGTGGCGCGAATCAGGGCTCCTGTACCAACTCCTGCCGCTGGAAATACAAGGTGCACATGCGCCTGAAGGACGGCTCGCTGAAAGAACTGGAGCTGACCAAGGAGAACCGCGAGCTGTTCGAATTCTTCCTCGAGGAAGAGCATCGCGCCGGCGAGCTGATGCCCCTTGAGGAAGATGATCGCGGTTCGTATATCCTCAACGCCAAGGATCTCTGCCTGATGCCCAAGCTCTCCGAGTATCTGGCGCTGGGCATCGACTCGCTGAAGGTGGAGGGCCGCAACCGCAGTGCCTATTACCTTGCCATCACCACGCGCGCCTACCGCATGGCGATCGACGCATGGTATCGCGATCCCGAACACTGGTCGCCCGCGCCCTACATGCGCGAGCTGAACACCATCCCAAATCGCGGCTACTCACTGGCGTTCCACGAGGGACGCCTGACGCATCACGCCCATAATTACGAGGATACGCAGACGCTCTCCGAGTGGGAATATGCGGGCACGATCACAGAAGTACGCGACGACTGCTTCATCCTCGAAGTGAAGAACCGCCTGGAAGCGGGGGACGTGCTGGAATTCGTCCCGTTCGGCGCGCGGGAGCCCATGTTGCTGCGTATCTATGAATTCGAGGATCTCCGCAATCACCGCACGACCCGCGAAGAAGGCGTGCATGCCGGCGCGCAACCGCTGCTGCGGATACCTTTCGCATGGTTCCATGAGGAAAAAGCCTCCGCGTTGCGCTCAGATTTCCCCGCTTATTCCGTGGTTCGCAAAGAGCGGGCATTGTCCGACGACGAATGGGCACGGCTGGCGCTTGACCGTTCCGCGATGAAGACCGAACTGGGAAAAAGCGGCGAAGCGCGTTATCAGGAAAAGCGCGTGGCACTGGTGGAAGCCCGTCAGGCCGAACATGAAGGAAAAGAGTTCCGCAGCCCCCGCCTCGGCACGGAAGGCTGCTGCGGCCGTGGCTGTAACGGCTGCCTCCCCTTCTGGCACGACACCAAATACGCGAAGGCGCGGGACCTGCTGAAGCAGAAAAAGCAGGGCGAACGCCTGAGCGTCGCAGAAGCGCGGTGATGCCCACCGGTGGGGCACGCCACCCGAAGCCGAAGGCGTAGGGTGGTGGGCCGTGCAGGATTCGAACCTGCGACCTATTGATTAAGAGTCAACCGCTCTACCAACTGAGCTAACGGCCCACAAGATAAGCCAAGAGGCTTATGGGAGGCACTCCCCTACCAGAAATTTTCTGCGATGTCGAGAGGTTAAGTGTGCTTTCGTCATCCTGCGCGAAAGCGCAGGATCTCATGCCGTATGCGGAGAGAGATCCTGCGGTCACGCCGCAGGATGACGGTGCACGAATCATATCGCCGCCGCTTCCCTTCGCAGCTGGCCGTCGCCGCCGCGTTTGCGGCCTTTCTGGCGGTGCTGCACGTTGAGGGCGTTGATATAAGCCCGTGCCGAGGCCACCAGCGTATCGGGATCGGCGCTGTGGCCGTTATAGACCTGCCCCTCATCCACCAGCCTGACCGTAACCTCCGCCTGTGCATCCGTGCCCTTGGTCACCGCATGCACCTGATACAGCTCCAGCTTCGCTTGATGCGGATAGAGCGACTGGATGGCCTTGAAGGTGGCATCCACCGGCCCGTTGCCCTCGCTGGTCACCGAATGCTCCTTGCCATCCACTTTCATCACCAGTGCTGCCGTCTGCGGGCCCTTCGAGCCGCAGGCCACCTGCAGCGATACGAATTGCAGCTTCTCGTCGCGCTGATGCACGCCCGGATTGACGAGCGCGATGATGTCTTCGTCGTAGATCTCTTTCTTACGGTCGGCCAGTGCCTTGAACTGCGCGAAGGCTTCCGCCAGCGCGTTCTCGCCGAGATCGAAGCCCAGTTCCTTGAGCTTCTCGCCGAAGGCATGGCTGCCGGAATGCTTGCCCATCACGAGCGTGGTTTCCGTCACGCCCACGGATGCGGGCGTCATTATCTCGTAGGTTTCGGAATGTGCCAGCATGCCGTGCTGATGGATACCCGATTCATGCGCGAAGGCGTTGGCCCCCACGATGGCCTTGTTCTTCTGCACGGCGAACCCCGTGATCTGCGACACGAGGCGCGAGGTGCGCGTGAGGCGCTCGGTGACGATGCCGGTGGTGAAAGGCAACTGGTCGTTACGCGTCTTGATGGCCATCACGACCTCTTCCAGCGCCGCATTGCCCGCGCGCTCACCGATGCCGTTGATGGTGCATTCGATCTGCCGCGCGCCCGCCTGAACGGCCGCGAGCGAATTGGCCACCGCCAACCCCAGGTCATTATGGCAATGCACCGAGAGCACCGCCTTGTCCATGTTGGGCACGCGGTTCATGATTATCTTCACCAGTTCACCGAAACTTCCGGGGAGCGCATAGCCCACCGTATCGGGAAGGTTGATGGTGGTCGCACCCGCCTTGATGGCCGTTTCGATGGTGTGGCAGAGAAAGTCATGCTCGGTGCGCGAGCCGTCCTCGCAGGACCATTCCACGTCATCGGTGTATTTGCGGGCGTAGGAGATGCTCTCCTTGATCTTCTCCACCACCTGCTCCGGCTCCATCTTGAGCTTGTACTTCATGTGCAGCGGGCTGGTGGAGATGAAGGTGTGGATGCGCTTGCGCTTGGCCGGTTTGATGGCCTCGCCCGCCGCCTCGATGTCGGCCTTCACCGCGCGCGCGAGGCTGCATACGGTGGCGTTCTTCACCGTGCGCGCCACTTCCTGCACCGCCTCGAAATCGCCCTTGGAGGCGATGGCGAACCCCGCTTCGATGACATCCACGCCGAGCGAATCCAGCGCCTGCGCGACCAGCACCTTTTCCTCAAGGTTCATGGAAGCGCCGGGCGACTGCTCGCCGTCGCGCAATGTGGTGTCGAAAATGATGATGCGGTTACTGTCGGTCATGGTATGCCTCCTGCCCTTCAAGGGCGATAATACTCTAATCTATAAGAAAAAAGCCAGCCTCGATATGAGGCTGGCTTTTCCTTTAACATGTAAAGCGAACCTCGGTTATGCAACTTTCCTGTCGACCAGCTTGTTCTTGCCGATCCAGGGCATCATGCCACGCAGTCGCTCGCCGACCTTTTCGAGCGGATGCTTTGCACCCTCATCGCGCCATTTCTTGAGCTGCGGCGCGCCCTTTGCGGAATCGCCGAGGAATTCCTTTGCGAACTGGCCGGACTGGATTTCCGCGAGTACCTTCTTCATTTCAGCTTTCGTAGCATCGGTGATGATGCGCGGACCGGTCTTGTAATCGCCATATTCAGCGGTGTTGGAGATCGAGTAGCGCATGTTGGTCATGCCGCCTTCATAGATGAGATCCACGATCAGCTTCATCTCATGCACGCACTCGAAATAGGCCATCTCCGGCGCATAACCGGCTTCCACCAGCGTTTCGAAACCTGCCTGCATCAGCGCGGTCACGCCACCGCAGAGCACGGCCTGCTCGCCGAACAGGTCGGTCTCGCATTCCTCGCGGAAGTTGGTTTCGATGATGCCGGAACGTCCGCCGCCCACCGCCGAGGCGTAGGAGATCGCGATGTCGAGCGCCTTGCCCGATACGTTCTTATCCACCGCCACGAGGCAGGGAACGCCGCTGCCGCGCACATATTCCGAGCGCACCGTGTGGCCAGGGCCTTTCGGAGCCACCATGAACACGTCGAGGTCCTCGCGCGGCTTAATGAAACCAAAATGCACGTTCAGCCCATGTGCGAACGCCAGTGCCGCGCCTTCCTTGATGCTGCCGTTGATCTCGTTGCTGTAGAGATTCGCCTGGAATTCGTCCGGGGCGAGGATCATCACCACGTCGGCGTCTTTCACCGCCTCTGCGGGTTCCTTCACCTCGAAGCCGGCGGCCTTCGCCTTAGCCACGGTCGCGGAGTTGCTACGCAGGCCGATGACGATGTTCTTCACGCCGCTGTCCTTCAGGTTCTGCGCATGCGCATGTCCCTGACTACCGTAGCCGATGATGGCAACGCGCTTCGATTTGATCAGATCCTGATCCGCATCTTTATCGTAATATACTTTCATGGTCTTCCTCTCTTCCAGCTTATCACTGTATATTTGTCATCCCGGCGAAGGCCGGGATCTCATCTATCCACCCGCTCCGCCGGAAACATAAGATCCCGGCCTTCGCCGGGATGACATTCACTAATACCCAATACCCAATGCCTACCCCTCTATATCCAATCCTTCGGGGCCGCGCTGCATGGCGGTCACGCCCGTGCGGCACAGTTCCGTGAGTCCCAGCGGCTTCATCAGCGCGATGAAGCTTTTGATCTTTTCCGAATTCCCGGTCATCTCGAACACGAATGACTCGGTGGTGGCATCCACCACGCGCGCGCGGAAAATATCGGCGATACGCAGCGCCTCGACGCGGTTGTCGCCCTTGCCGCTCACCTTGACAAGCGCCAGCTCGCGCTCGACATGCGGGCCCACTTCCGTCAGGTCGTACACGCTATGCACCGGCACGAGCCGCTCCAGCAGTGCCTTGATCTGGCCGATGACGCGATGCGTTCCGGTGGTGACCACCGTGATGCGCGAGAGTTTGCGTTCCGGATCCACTTCCGCCACCGTCAGGCTGCGGATATTGTAACCGCGCCCCGAGAAGAGGCCGACCACGCGCGCCAGCACGCCGAACTCGTTATCCACGAGAACCGCGATGGTGTGTTGTTCGATGGGTTCGTCTTTCATAACTTACTGGTCGTTTGTCCTTAGTCCTTAGTCCCTAGTCCTTAACAAGCGAAGGACTAAGGACAAATGACTAAGGACTAAATCAACACCATCCCTTTTTCTTCATTCAATTCCAGATCCTTGCCCGGCCCGAGCTCTATGTCATTGTGGTTCGCGCCCGCCGGGATCATTGGGTAGACATTCTCCTGCGCCTCGACCACCATATCGACCACCACCGGGCCGTCATGGGCGATGGCAGCCTTCAACACCGACTCCACCTCGTCCTTCTTGGTCGCGCGGAATCCCTTGATACCGCAGGCTTCGGCAAGCTTCACGAAATCCGGCACGGAATCAAAATAACTCTCGGAATACCGCTCGCCGTGGAACAATTCCTGCCACTGGCGCACCATGCCGAGATAGCCGTTGTTCATAATGATGACCTTCACCGGCAGGCGGTACTGGCGGATAGTGGCGAGCTCCTGAATGTTCATCATAATGGAGCCGTCGCCGCTGATGCACAGCACGAGCTTCTTGGGATGCGCTACCTGCACGCCGGTGGCCGCAGGCATGCCGTAGCCCATCGTGCCGAGGCCGCCGGACGTAAGCCAGCGATTCGGGCGGTCGAATTTGATGAACTGCGCCGACCACATCTGGTGCTGGCCGACATCGGTCGCAAGGAAGAAATCCTTTTTCGCGATGAGGCCGTTCAGCGTTTCCAGGAAATATTGCGGCTTGATGCTCTTGCCCTTGTCCTTGTATTCAAGGCATTTGCGCGCGCGCCATTTCTCGATGCGCTTCCACCATTTGTCGAGATGCTCGGCATTAGCTTTGTATTTCTTGCGCTTCCAGACACGCAGCATCGCGTCGATCACCTCGCCGGCGTCGCCGGTGATCGCCACGTCCACCACCACGTTCTTGTTGATGGAAGACGGGTCGATGTCGACATGGATCTTTTTCGACTTGGGCGAGAAACCCTCGACGCGGCCGGTCACGCGATCGTCGAAACGCGCGCCCAGATTGATCATCACGTCGCACTCGTACATCGCCATATTGGCCTCATACGTGCCATGCATACCGAGCATCCCGAGGAACAACTCGTCGGATGCCGGGAACGCGCCCAGCCCCATCAGTGTGCTGGTGCAGGGGTATCCGGTGAGCCGCACCAGTTCGCGCAGCTTCTCCGACGCTTCGGGGCCTGCATTGATGACGCCGCCGCCGGTATAGAATATCGGACGCTTGGCTTTCGCCATCAGTTCCACCGCCGCCTCGATCGATTTCGGATCGGTCTTGGGACGCGGCTTGAAGGATTTACGCGGGGCGCTTTTCAGGCCCTGATACGCCACCTTGCTGTTGAAGATGTTCTTGGGAATATCGACCAGCACCGGCCCCGGACGGCCGCTCGTGGCCACCGTCATCGCCTCATGCATGATGCGTTCGAGGTCGTTCACGTCACGCACGAGGTAGTTATGCTTGGTGCAGGAGCGCGTGATGCCGGTGATGTCGGCCTCCTGGAACGCGTCGTTGCCGATCATATGCGTGGGAACCTGCCCCGTGACGCAGATGAGCGGAATGCTGTCCATGTATGCGTCAGCCAGCCCGGTGACGGTGTTGGTCGCGCCCGGCCCCGAGGTCACGATGACCGCGCCGATAGTGCCCGTCGAGCGCGCGTACCCTTCCGCCATATGCACCGCGCCCTGCTCGTGGCGCACGAGGTAATGCTTCAGCTGGTTCTGCTTGAACAGCGCGTCGTACAACGGCAGCACCGCGCCGCCGGGATACCCGAATACGGTATCCACGTCGCGGTCGACAAGCGCGCGGATAACGATCTCCGCCCCAGTGAGTTCTTCGGGATTTCCCACGATTTTACCCTTGCAATCCAGTGCCCTACCCCTGCCATCCACAGGCAGCGGGGCCGGACAAATTACGGATTTTCGGGGGTTAGGTCAACAGAAACCCGTGAGAAACCGGCGAATTTCTGACAACAGCGCCTCCAGCGCCGGGCCGTTATCCCCCTCGCGCAGCACGAGGCGGGGTACATCGGGCAGCTGGTGGCGGAACCAGGTCATCTGCCGCTTGGCGTAATTGCGGGTCTCCTGCTGCGCGCCGGAAACAGCGGTTTCCAGCGGTATCTCCCGCCGCAGGAACCGCCCCAGCGCCTCCACCCCGATGGCCCGCATGGCAGGTAGCGCCGGGTCAAGTGCGAGTGCCAACAATGCCCGCACTTCCTCCAGCGCCCCCTGCTTCATCATCTGCGCGAAGCGGGCATCGCAGCGGGCATAAAGCTCATCGCGCGGACGATCCACCACCACGGTATAACATTGCTCCGGCGCATAATGGCGGATATGCGGCTCGTCATGCCACGCATAGAACGAGCGCCCCGTCTGCTGGAGCACCGACCAGACTCGCAGCAACCGCTGCGGATTATCGGGCGGGCATCTCTCCCCGGCGAGCGGATCCATGGCCTTGAGGCGGAGAAAGAACTCCGCCATCCCCACCTCTTCCAGCAGCCGTGCCGCCTCACGCTCGACCTCCGGCGACACCTCGGGAATGGGCGCGATGCCATGCAACAGCGCGCCAAGATACAGCCCCGTGCCGCCCACCACCACCGGCACTTTGCCCGAAGCATGCACCGCATCGATCTCGGACTTCGCGAGCGCCAGCCAGCGCCCCGCCGAGCAACGCTCGGAGGCGGGAAGCACGCCATACAGCCGGTAGTCATGCAGCCGCTCCTCCGCTGCCGATGGACGCGCCGAAAGCACCCGCAGCTCGCGGTAGATCTGCATGCTGTCGGCATTGATGATGACACCGTTCGCGCAATCGGCTACAACCGTGGCGACGTGGGACTTGCCGCTCGCGGTCGGCCCGGCGATGACGATGATCGGGGCGGTATGCATCCCTCACCTATCAAGGATTCGGAGCGATATTGTCAATGAAAACCGTCGTCACCCTGCTGGCCGAACCCGGAACGCTGACCGCAGACCATGCCGGCATCGCGCGCGCTGCGCTGGAACCCACGGGGGCAAAACTCTACGGCGCGGAATGGCTGTCGGAAGGCGAAGCCTACGACCTGCGCTTCACCCATTTCCCGCACGATGACGCGCTGGTACTCATGCGCGAGGCATTGGCGGGCGCATCCGTGGACATCATCGCGCAACCCGCCGTTTACCGGCGCAAGCGCCTGCTGCTCACCGATATGGACTCCACCGTCATCGATCAGGAATGCATCTATGAGCTGGGCGCGCTGGCGGGCATCGGCGCGCAGATCGCCGAGATCACCGCGCGCGCCATGCGCGGCGAACTGAATTTCGAGGACTCCCTGCGCGCGCGGGTGGCGCTGCTCACCGGGCGCAATGCCGACATACTGGAACAGGCATGGCGGCGCGTGACCTTCAAGCCGGGTGCGTGGGAACTGGTGCAGACCATGCGCGCCAACGGCGACCATTGCGTGCTGGTATCGGGCGGCTTCACCTTCTTCAGCGGGCGGGTGGCGGAGCATCTGGGCTTCCACGAGCACCACGCCAACACGCTCATCCTCGAGCACAACACCCTCACCGGAACCGTGCGGGAGCCGGTGCTGGGCAGCGAGGCCAAGCTCCACACGCTGATGGAGGTCAGCAACCGCCTGCACATCCACCGCGAGGAAACCATGGCCGTCGGCGACGGCGCAAACGACATCCCCATGCTTCAGGCAGCCGGGCTAGGCATCGCCCACCACGCCAAACCCAAGGTCCGCGACGCCATCGCCGGCCAGCTCAACCACTGCTCGCTGGTGGGATTGCTCTACGCACA
>JADZBT010000139.1 GCA_020851915.1 Alphaproteobacteria bacterium
AACATCTCCACTGCCGTCGCGTTGGTAGTGGCAGGATGTGGCGTGCCGGTGGCCAAGCACGGCAACCGTTCGGTATCCTCGCGCTCCGGCTCTGCGGATGTCCTGCGCGAGCTGGGCGTAAACCTCGATACGGGCGAACGCTACGTCGAGCGCGCGCTGGCAGAGGCGCATATCTGTTTTATGATGGCTCCGCGCTTCCACGCCGCTATACGCCACATCGCCCCGGTACGCGCCGAGCTTGGCGTACGCACCATCTTCAACCTGCTGGGCCCGCTCTCCAATCCTGCCGGGGCCAAACGGCAGCTCATCGGAGTCTATGACAAAAAATGGCTGCTCCCGCTGGCCGAAGTATTACGCGAACTCGGCACGGACAAAGCATGGCTGGTTCACGGGGCGGACGGCATGGACGAATTGACCACCACCACCCTCACCCATGTAGTGGAGCTGAACGAGGGAAATATCACCTCCTTCGACATTCACCCGGAATCATTAGGTATCGCACCTCCGAAGGCCGATGCCCTCAAGGGCGGCGACGCCCATTCCAACGCCCGCGCGCTAACGGGATTATTGTCCGGCGATGCAGGCGCGTACCGCGACATCGTGCTGCTGAACGCCGCCGCCGCACTGGTAGTCGCCGACAAAGCCGCGACGCTGGAAGAAGGCATGGCACAGGCGGCGGAGTCCATCGATTCCCGCAAAGCCAAAGAGGCGCTGGCGCAACTGGTGACGATCACTAACGAAGATATATCTGCGGTGGCACAGTGAGTATCTTTCTGAATCTCTCTCCGAATGAAATTCTCCGCTGCTCGCGGCACGCTCTTCTCCTCCCCCCGCAGGGGGGAGGACGGGAGGGGGGCGCAGTCAGCCGCTGCATCTCCCGCCATGCCCCCACCCTAACCCTCCCCCTGCGGGGGAGGGGATATTTTGCTGCTTGCGGCGGGATTGCTCATTATATCCCATCACTCGTTGCGGGATCATTAAGCCGTAGCTGGGTGAGGGGGCTGTAGCAAACATGAACACCCTCACCCGCATCTGCACTGACAAACGCGAGCATATCACGCGCTGCAAGCGTGAGCGTCCGGAGTCTGCATTGCTGGCAGCGATACAATCCGCTTCGCCGACACGCGGTTTCCATGAGCGGCTGAAGCATGCCGCCACCTCCAGCGGAACCGGCCTCATCGCCGAGATAAAAAAAGCCTCGCCCAGCAAGGGCCTCATCCGCGCGGATTTCGATCCGGCCTCCCTCGCCGGCGCCTATGCGGCAGGAGGCGCGACCTGCCTCTCGGTACTCACCGACATCCCCTATTTCCAGGGCGACGATGCCTATCTCGGCATGGCGCGCAATGCCTGCACTCTGCCCGTCCTGCGTAAGGACTTCATGCTCGATCCCTATCAGGTGCTGGAGGCCCGCGCCATCGGCGCCGATTGTATCCTGCTCATCATGGCGGCATTGTCCGACGCACAGGCTGCTGAGCTGGAATCCGCCGCCACCGCCCTCGGCATGGACGTGCTGGTGGAAGTGCACGACGAAACCGAGATGACGCGTGCCCTGCGCCTCCATTCGCGGCTGCTGGGCATCAACAACCGCAACCTCAAGACGCTGGAGATCGACCTCGCCACCTCCGAGCGCCTGAGCGCGATGTACCCTCCCGGCTATACAGCCGTTTGCGAGAGTGGTATATATTCCCCGGACGACATCGCGCGCATGAAGCGCTCCGGTTTCCACTGTTTTCTGGTAGGAGAATCACTGATGCGCTCTCCCGATGTCAGATCCGCAACGCGAGCATTACTGACATGACCACCCTCACCCTCTTCGGCAAGACCGTCTACCTTCTGGACATCCTCGCGTTGCTCTGGTTCGCCATATGCTGGTGGGGTTATTCGCGCTATGCGGATTTCTCTTACAAGAAGATCCACAGCATCGTGGGAGTGATGAATCAATACCGCCTGCAATGGATGCGCCAGATGATGAAACGCGACAACCGCATGGTGGATGCCTCCCTCATCGGCACGCTGGTACGCAGCATCTCATTCTTCGCCTCCACCTCGATACTGGTCATCGCGGGCCTTGCGACCATGCTGCGCTACAGCGGCGAAACCGCCGAGCTGATCTCCGTACTACCGATGGCCCGCAGCGCCTCCCAGCAGGCGATGGAGATGAAAGTGCTGTTGATGGAGCTCATCTTCATCTACGCCTTCTTCAAATTCACCTGGTCGGTGCGCCAGCATAATTACACGGGTATCCTCATCGGCGCAGCGCCCGCGCCCAACGATACCGGCATCTCGACCGAAGACCGTGAAGAATACATCAAACGCGCTGCCGCTCTGGCAGGCAACGCCGCCCGCCACTTCAACATGGGCGTGCGCGCCTATTATTTCGGCATGGCCGCGCTGAGCTGGTTCGTGCATCCGTTGCTGTTCATGCTGGGCAGCGTTTGGGTCGTCTACGTCCTCTACCGCCGCGAGTTCCATTCCTACGCACTGGAACTCATCTACGATAAACGGATGGAGCAGGTTTAACCGCAAGTACCCGTGAAGTGGGACAGCGCGGATCCTTCATAGCCTTGCTTTATTGCATCCTCGATCCCCGAAGGCATATCCTCAAGCCTATTGCCGCCGAACAGGACGCGCGCCAGAACTTCGGAACCTTTTTCGTGTGTAAACCTAGCGGATCCATCGCTTCTCTGGGCCATCTCAATGGCCATGTCCATATGGGTAACGGCATACCCGGCGACCGCAAGCCCATTTACGTCTTTCTCTTTACCCTGAGCGATCGCTACCAGATGGGGAATATTTACCTGCGTCTTCCACCAGTCACCGCGTTCTACGGCCTCCGCCAGTTTCTCTTTCCATCCCGCTTCATTGGGATCAATGGCTTGCTCCGCCATGAGTTTTCCCAGCTCGTTAGTCGTGCGTTTTACGAATTCTTTCATAAAATGAGGGAAAGCGGAATGCCGCTCGGTGTCGAATTCAATAGCAGCAGCGTTTGCCATCAGCCACGCCCTTGTCCCGCTCGGATCTTTCAATGCAGACAGCATCGTTCGCCATCTGTTGCCATCATCGCCACTTCCCATGCCACCCTCACTTTATGGATTCCTGCACCGATTCTATGGAGAAAATATTAACATTTTGTTACCAAACAGCGGGATTTCAGCGTTTCCTGCTCCACTTCCGCTTGCCCTGCCTATCCGCTGAGGTTTCCATTTTATACTTCCCGTCCTCATCCCAGCGCAGCGCATGCGTTCCCCGCGTCCACAGCAGGTAATCGCGGATGAACAGGGTCTTATCCGGGCACGGTGTGCCCTCCGGTTCCTTCCGCCCACGCCCGATGATGAGGTCGTTTTCGGCGCAATCTTGCATCTCCGGTATTGCCGGTGCGAACACCACCGCAACGCGCGTACCCTTCACCTCCAGCCGGCACTTATCTCCCTCGCACTGCAATCCCGGTACATCCTCGCGCGGCGTGAATCTCGTATACCCCAGTTCTTCCATCCAGTTCTTTTCGGTGAATGACGGGCGGCGTTTGGCCAGCAGCGCGATCCCCTGCTCACTCACCACCGCGATGTTCTTCTCGCCGATAAGCATATCGGGAGTGTTATAGAGTAACATGGAACCCATCCCCACCAGCGCGGGCAGCACTCCCCACCAACGCACGCGGCCCTTCCACAGGCAGAACCACAATCCCCCCGCCGTTACCAGCGCGATCCCCCATGTCGGCAACGGCGGCATGGCGATGATGGAGGCGGGCAATCCGTGGATATATTCCGCCATGGCGACGATGGCTTCCAGTCCCCATTGCATCGGTGCGAGCGCCAGCTCTTCCAGTCCCAGCGGCATGAGCAGGAACGCCGCCACCGCCGCCGGCATGACGAGGAACGAGGTGAGCGGAATGGCCGCCATATTGGCGACGAGCCCATAAAAACTGAAGGTGTGGAAATGATAGATAGCGTAAGGCGTGGTCGCAATCGTCGCCGCCACGGAAGTGGCCATGATGCCCCACAGGTAGTTCCCGAAGCGCCGTGGCAACGTATGCTCCACTGGCACGAAATGCTCCCCGCTCTGCCGCCGCATATAGCCCTCATAGAGCGCGATGATGGCCAGCGTCGCGGCGAAAGAGAGCTGGAAGCTCGCCCCCATCATGCTCTCGGGGAATATCAGCAAGATGAGCGTCGCCGCCCAGGCGATGATCCGCATCGGCGTATGGGTGCGGTCGATGAGGATGGCGAGAAGGAAGAACACCGCCATGATGTAAGAGCGTTGCGCCGGAACCGGCATGCCGCTGATGAGCAGGTACGCGAATCCCCCGGCGATGGACGCCGCCGCCGCCCATTTCTTCGTATCGTGGTAAAGCGCGATACGCGGGATGAAGGCCAGCACCCGCCGGAAGAGCACGAAGATAAGCCCCGCCACCAGCCCAATATGCAGCCCGGATATGGAGATGAGATGCGAGATACCCGCCGCCCGCCATTGCTCGACTATATCGTCGGAAACCCGATCCTGCTCCCCCGTCATCATCGCCGCCGCGAGTCCGCCATAAGGCGCGTCCATCTGCGAAACAATACGCTGCGTCCACCGCGCGCGCAGAGAGTCGATGAAACTCCCTCCCCCACAGGGGGAGGGGCTGCACTCACCGCCCTCCACCACCGTCGGCGAACCGAACGCGAACCCCACCGCACCGATGCGCTTGAAATAATCATTGCGGGCAAAATCGAATCCGCCCGGCAGTGCGGGCAGCGGCGGCGGGTAGAGCCGCGCCTTGAATTCTACCTTCTGCCCTGCGGCCAGTCCCGCATCCTTGCCCTTTCCCCGGAAGCGTACCTGTATACGCGGCGGCAACGTATCCTGCGATTCCGCCGTTGCATCCCGCACGATCAATCGATATCCGGAATCCAGATGCACCACGTCATCGATGGTTCCGGTGAGGGTAACGGTACGGGTAGGCTTATGCAGTGCCGGGGCGTCGAGTATCCACATCCGCGTTTGCGCGCCGGCGAAACCGGCGCACATCACCGCCAGCGCCATTATTATCCAGCGATACCGCCCCGCGCGCCACCAGAACATCATGCATACCAGCCCCCACAGCGTCACCATCCGCAGCGGCGGTTCCTCCGGCAGGCTGAAATACAGCGCCACCCCCGCCCCCAGCAGCACCGGCAGCCACAGGATGCGGCGTTCATGGGGAAAGAGGGCGTTCCAGTCCATCAATATTCCCATTCAATGCCATCCCGGCGTAGGCCGGGCTCTTATCCATCCACCCACCCCACCGGCGAGATGCGATCCCGGCCTGCGCCGGGATGACACTTCTCTAGGAGCAGAAAACCAGCAAACGCTTGGCTTTTTTCAAAAAATGAGTATGTTTCATACCCTTATTCCCACTAATCCCTAATACCTAAAACCCAGAGCCTAGTCCATGACTGTCGTTACGCGCTTCGCCCCCTCGCCCACCGGCTACCTCCACATCGGAGGCGCACGCACCGCGCTGTTCAACTGGCTGTATGCGAAGCACCATAACGGCACGTTCCTGCTCCGCATCGAGGATACCGACCGCGAGCGTTCGACGCAGGGCGCCATCGACGCCATCCTCGATGGCATGGAGTGGCTGGGCCTGAAATGGGACGGCGAGGTGGTGTATCAATTCTCCCGTGCCGCGCGCCATGCCGAGGTCGCGCACCGCATGCTGGAAGAAGGCAAAGCCTATTACTGCTACTGCTCGCCGGAAGAACTCGAAGAGATGCGCGCCAAGGCCACGCACGAAAAAACCCCATTCCGCTATGACCGCCGCTGGCGCGACCGTTCTGCGTCCGAGGCCCCGGCGGGCGTGAAGCCGGTGGTGCGCCTCAAGGCTCCGCTCGAAGGCGAGACCGTCATCGATGACCGTGTGCAGGGCCGCGTCGTGGTCGGCAACAAGGAGTTAGATGACCTCGTATTGCTCCGCTCCGACGGCACGCCCACCTACATGCTCTCCGTGGTGGTCGATGACCACGACATGGGCGTCACCCACATCATCCGTGGCGACGATCACCTCACCAACGCTGCGCGCCAATCCGTCATCTACGACGCAATGGGCTGGGAGATACCCTCTTTCTCGCACATCCCGCTCATCCACGGCCCGGACGGCGCGAAGCTCTCCAAGCGCCATGGCGCGCTGGGCGTCGAGGCCTACCGCGAGATGGGTTACCTCCCCGAAGCGCTCCGCAATTACCTGCTGCGCCTCGGCTGGTCGCACGGCGACGATGAGATTATTTCCACCGAGCAGGCCATCGAATGGTTCAATCTGGAATCCGTTGGCCGCTCGCCCTCGCGCTTCGATTTCGCCAAGTTGGAGAACCTCAACGGCCACTACATCCGCGAGGCGAAGAACGAGCATCTGGTCGAGGTCGTCGTGCCGGAGATGGAAAAGCAGGTAGGCCACCCGCTGTCGCGCCTCGCCTACCTCCGGTTGGAGAAGGGCATGGGCGGGCTCAAGCAGCGCGCCAAGACCGTGAAGGAGCTGGTGGACAGCGCCCTCTTCTATGTATTGGACAGACCGCTGCCCTTCAATGATAAGGCCGAAAAGATACTTCAGGAAGGTGGAAAGGACATCATTCGCGGCGTGTTTCCGCTGCTGGAAGGTGTAACCGACTGGAAATCCGAGAAGATCGAAGATGCCGTCCGCATATTTGCCGAAGGCAAGGCGTTAAAGCTGGGCAACGTGGCCCAACCGCTGCGCGCCGCCCTCACCGGCTCCAACATATCGCCCGGAGTCTTTGAAATCATGGAGATTCTCGAAAAAGACGAAAGCCTCGCGCGCCTGAAGGACGCCGCTTAAAATGTTTCACGTGAAACATTTTGATAAATCCCCCTCTCCCTTGGAGGGAGAGGGTTGCGAAGGCTTAGTGAGAATAGCGAACTTAGCCGACGCTGGGTGAGGGGTTCTTAACATGTTCCACATGAAACAATTACGGAATTGATCGCATGGCCCTACTCTCCCTCGTATTGTCCCCCGACCCGCGCCTGAAGCAGAAATCGCAGCCTGTGGAGCATATCGACGAGGCATTCCGCCGCTTCCTCGACGACATGCTGGAAACCATGTATGCCAGCAACGGTCTGGGACTCGCCGCCGTGCAGGTAGGCGTACTCAAGCGCGCGCTGGTGCTCGACATCGAGCAGGACGAGCGCGGTGTGCCGGTCAATCCGATGAAGCTCATCAACCCCCGCATCGTCCGGTTCTCCGAGGAAAAATGCGATTACAAGGAGGGCTGCCTTTCCTTTCCCGGCCAGTTCGAGGACGTCACCCGCCCGGCGGAGATAGAGGTCGAATATACCGACGAGAACGGTGAATTGCGTACACTCAAGGCTGACGGCCTGCTGGCGACCTGTATCCAGCACGAGATCGACCATCTGGACGGGGTCACCTTCGTCGACCATATTTCCCGCCTCAAGCGCGACATGATCCTGCGTAAAATGAAGAAAGAGCAGAAACTGGCTGAAAAGCCATAAGCACGTCATCCCGGAAACGTAAAGCGTTATCCAGGATCTCAGGCGGCGGCGCGCCAAATTGTTCCACGTGAAACATTATTAAAAAAACACGTGCATTTCAGCGAAAAATTTGTATCTTTCCCTTCCTTGCGTGGCGGGGTAGCTCAGTTGGTTAGAGCAGCGGAATCATAATCCGCGTGTCGGGGGTTCGAATCCCTCCCCCGCTACCA
>JADZBT010000140.1 GCA_020851915.1 Alphaproteobacteria bacterium
CGGCGAGCTCGAATCGGCCCTGCTGGCTGGCGATCTCTGCCAGCATGCGGGTATGAAAAAATCCCTCCGCGAGCGGCTCGGCCTCTTCCACATCCGCGTCGATGGCCAGCATGCCGTACATCACCTGACGCACGCGGGTCGCAGTAGCGAAGGCCTGAATTTTTCGCGCGGCCTCCTGCAACATCGGGTCGCCCTTCAGGGACTCGATGAACTGCGGCAATACCGTATCGGTGATCTCGTTGTAGTCCATTACTGCACTTCTTAACTCGTAATTCTCTCTTCATGCCGCCCTGCGACGGCAATCTGCATAAGACTATAGGTAGCTTGTTACAGAATTATGACCCGTGGAACGAATTGTTCCGCGTGGAACATTTAGCCTGCGCTTTTGGAAGCGGAGGTGATTTTACAGCAACAATTTTCCAAATCCCTCTTGACCGGACTCCTGTTTAAGGATATTTTTCCCATATACACCCATGAAATCCCATAGTAAACCATATAATACCATATGGAGTTGCGAAGCGGAAAATGACCGGAAAGCCGCAGAAAACAGGGAAATTGGGCGAAAATAACGGCAGGCGCGGCGAGTATCGCGCATGCAGAACGGGGAAGCAGGGTTTGGTCGATGGCATTGTTCCTTTCGACATTCGTGAACAAGGTGGACAAGAAGGGCCGTGTATCGGTTCCGGCTTCGTTCCGCACTGTGCTTTCCACGCAGCATTTTTCGGGCATCGTGGCCTATTCGTCGTTCGTCAATCCCTGCATCGAGGCGTGCGGCATGGATAGGATCGAAAAATTGCATGAGAGCATCGACGCGCTGGATCCGTTCTCGGAGGAGCGCGATGCGTTCGCGGCGACCATCCTGGGCGGCAGCCTCCAGCTGCCGTTCGACGGCGAGGGCCGCGTGATGTTGCCCGAGCTGCTGCTCGGTCAGGCGAAGATTTCCGATAAGGCATTGTTCGTGGGCAAAGGCGCCACGTTCGAGATCTGGGAGCCGGAGGCGTTCGAGTCTTACTCGGTCGCCGCGCGCGAGAAGGCGCTACAGTCGCGCCAGTTGCTGCGTACCCGTCCCAGCAATGGCGGAGGGGCATGAGCGTATGACTCCGCAGACCGCACAGAATAATCACAACACCAAGCCACACATTCCGGTGATGCTGGATGAGGTGTTGTCGTTCTTGGCGCCGAAGGATGGAGCGATCTATCTCGACGGCACCTTTGGGGCTGGAGGATACAGCCGGGCGTTGTTAGGGGCAGCAGAATGTTGCGTCTACGCCATTGACCGCGATCCGCAGGTGCAATCACATGCTGATGCCCTGCTTCGTGACTTTCCCAGTCGTTTCACACTATTGATGGGCAATTTTTCCGACATGGAAGCGTTGCTTGCGGAGTGCGGAATCACTGCCGTAGACGGCATAGTGCTAGATCTCGGCGTATCCTCCATGCAACTCGATCAGGCCGATCGGGGATTTTCCTTCCAGAAGGATGGGCCGCTCGACATGCGTATGGGCGGCTCTGGTCCTTCGGCGGCGGATGTGGTGAACACCGCCAGCGAGCAGGAGCTTGCAGACATTATATACACCTATGGCGAGGAGCACGCCTCGCGCCGCATCGCGAAAGCCATCGTAAAGGCGAGGGCGGAAGCGCCGCTTGCAACCACCGGCGATCTCGCGCGCGTGATCCACTCCGTGCTGCAAAAAGGCAAGTCGAAGATCGATCCCGCGACGCGCACCTTTCAGGCGCTGCGTATCTGGGTCAATGATGAATTGAATGAGCTGGAGCAGGCACTCCACGCGGCAGAACGTTTGCTGAAAGCAAATGGCCGTCTGGTGTTGGTGTCGTTCCATTCGCTGGAGGATCGCATCGTGAAAGCGTTCCTGAAACAGCGTTCTCAACCGGTTACCCCCCCCGTGTCCCGTCACCTGCCTCCCCCCCCTTTGGGTGGCGGGACACCCCCCCTTTTTACGCTGCTTACCCGCAAGGCGGTGCAGGCCAGCGACGGTGAATCCTCCGGTAACGCCCGCTCGCGCTCGGCCAAGCTGCGCGCGGCGGTGCGTACGGGGGCCGCGCTTCCACCGGGAGTGTAACGGCATGCAGATGCGTTTCAGCCATCTGGTGTGGGCCGTGATGGTGGTGGCGACGCTCTATGTGACCTATCAGGTAAAATACCGCGTACAGAATATCGAGGAAGACATCGCCACCACGCAGCGCGCGATCGCTGCCGAGCGCGATTCGATCCATGTGCTGGAGGCGGAATGGAGCTATCTCAACCGTCCCGACCGCCTCTCGCGGCTTTCTGCGGAATATCATGGTCTGCAACGGGTAGGGGTCAGCCAGATCGTATCGGTGGATACCTTGCCGATGGCGCCGGTCAGAACCGCACCGATAGACGCATCGGCGACGGTCGTCACTCCGGCCGCGCCGCCGGTTCCGGAAGCGACCCATGTTCAGGCATCCCCTTCTGCGCCCTCGGGCGAGGTGCTTCCCACCGTGTGGAGCGCTGTAGAAGGTGACGCGAATCAATGACGCGCAATCTCGATCTTCTCGGATTTCTTGATCTTCCTGAGCCCCGGAAATCTGCGCCGCGCGACATGGTATCGCGCGCGGTGGCGTATTTTATGCCGGTTCCCGGCCCGGGAGAACGCGCTGCCGAAGTGAGCCGCCATCGCCTGTTCGTGGTGGCGTCGCTGTTCGTGATGGCGTTCTGCATCCTTGGTGGCCGATTGATATACATATCGATGCTCTCCGCAGGTCAGGAGCGCGTTTCCGCGCGCACTCCGGCGCAACTCGCCCCGAACTATGCCCGCGCCGACATCCGCGACCGAAACGGCGTGTTACTGGCTACCACTCTCGCCACTGCATCGGTCTATGCCAATCCCAGCCAGATACATGACGTGGACGGCACTATCGCCCGGCTGCGCTCGCTGTTCCCCGAGCTGGAGCCGCAATGGCTGCGGGCACGGCTTACGGCCAAGGGCCAGTTCAGCTGGATAAAGCGCAACATCACGCCGCGCGACCAGCAGGCGGTGAACGAGCTGGGGCTTCCCGGCGTGTATTTCCAGCGCGAGGAGCGCCGGGTCTATCCGCACGGCGCGGCCTTCGCGCATGTGCTGGGTTATGTGGATGTGGACAATGCAGGGTTGGCGGGCGTGGAGCGCGCCTTCAACGACATGCTTTCCAGCGATCCCGCGACGCCGGTCGTCACGGCGCTCGATATGCGGGTGCAGTATGTGCTGCGCGATGCGATGCAGTGGGGCGTCAAGGAATTCCAGGCACTCGGCGCGGCGGGCACGGTGCTGGATGTGCGTACCGGCGAGGTGCTCGCCATGTCGAGCATGCCGGACTTCGATCCGCATACGCCGGGCAAGGCGACGCAGCTCGAACGCTTCAACCGCAATACGCTGGGCGTCTATGAGATGGGCTCGACCTTCAAGAGTTTCACCGTGGCGATGGCGCTCGATTCCGGCAAGGTGACGATGGAAGACGGTTACGATGCCACCCATCCGCTACGCATGGCGCGCTTTACCATCAGCGATTCGCACCCCAAGGCGCGTTGGCTGTCGATCCCGGAGATATTCGTCTATTCGTCGAACATCGGCACGGCCAAGATATTTCTCGATATGGGCCTCCAGCGTCAGCATGAATTCCTGAAGCGCATGGGACTGCTCGATCCGCTCGACATCGAATTACTGGAGCGCACGCCGCCGCTCGTGCCGGCCATGCCGTGGAAGGAACTCAGCGGCGTGACGATGTCGTTCGGGCATGGCATCTCGGTGACGCCGCTGCATCTGGCGCGCGCGACTGCGGCGCTCATCAACGGCGGAACGCTGGAGCCCATCACGTTCCTGAAGCGCGAGGGCGCGCCTTCGGGCAAGCGCGTTGTCAGCGAACAAACCTCCGAACACATGCGCGACCTGTTGCGCCGGGTGGTGGAAAAAGGTACAGGCTGGCGCGCGAATCTGGCGGGTTACCGCGTGGGCGGAAAGACCGGCACGGCGGAGAAAGCGGTGGCGGGCGGCTATGACCGCAAGGCGATGATGTCATCGTTCATCGCGGCGTTCCCGATGGATGATCCCCAATATCTGGTGCTGGTGATGCTCGATGAACCGAAAGGCACGGAAGCGACGCACGGCTATGCCACCGGCGGCGCGACGGCAGCGCAGGTGGTGGCGAAGGTGATCGAAGGCGTCGCGCCGATTCTGGAGGTCACGCCGGTGATGGCGGAAGCAGAACAGCCGCCGGTGGAGCAGTAAGCTGCATCACTTCTCTTCACTTCCCAAATTTTGCGTTATACGATTCTAGGCGCTATTATCGATGGCTATGCGGTTATCACAGATCATCATGCAGGACGAAGTACGGGCGGCGAACGCAGATGTTGAGATCACCGGCATCACCAGCGATTCGCGCGCCGTAAAGCCAGGCTATCTGTTCATGGCGGTGAAGGGCGTGAAGTCCGACGGCGCGCAATTCATTTCCGATGCGCGCGCGCGCGGTGCTGCGGCGGTGCTATCGGAGAAAGAAGCGGCGGTCGATATGCGGCTGCTAGTGCCGCGCATCGCGGCGCGGTTCTATCCGCGCCAGCCGGAACATATGGTGGCGGTCACCGGCACGGACGGCAAGACCTCGACCGTGCATTTCTGCCGCGAATTATGGCAGCGATTGGGCGTTTCTTCGGCCAGCGTCGGCACGCTGGGCATCATCGCGCAGGGTAAGGTCGTGGAGGAAACCGGTAATACCTCGCCCGATCCGGTGGTGCTGCATCGCGCATTATCCACGCTTGCGGAAGAGGGCGTGCGCGCGGCGGCGGTGGAAGCCTCCAGCCACGGGCTCGACCAGCACCGCCTCGACGGGCTGCGATTGCAGGCGGCGGCGTGGACGAATCTTTCGCGCGACCATATGGACTATCACCCGACCGAGGAGGCCTATCGTGACGCGAAGGCGCGTCTGTTCCGCGAATTGCTGCCAACCGGTGCGGCGGCCCTATTGAACGCCGACGATCCGCATTTTAACCATGTCCATGAATGCTGCCGGACGCGTGGGCATCGCGTAACGACCTTCGGCAGGGCGGGTAAAGAATTGAAATTACTTGATTATAAGGCACATAGCGCCGGGGCGTCCGTGGTGCTGGAATGTTTCGGGCGGAAGGTTACAATGGATACCCCGCTGGTGGGCAGCTTCCAGATATACAATATATTGTGTGCGGCGGGGTTGGTGACGGCTTGCGGAAGTGCTCCCGAAGCTGTAATAGAACAGCTTTCCACCCTTCCGGGCGTTCCGGGCAGGATGGAGCCGGTGATGTATGAGGGGCGCGGCTGCGCCGTCTATGTGGATTATGCCCACACACCCAACGCGCTGGCACAGGTGCTCGCCAGCCTCCGCCCGCATACGAAGGGACGGCTGCTGGTGGTGTTCGGCTGCGGCGGCGACCGTGATCGCGGCAAGCGCCCGCAGATGGGCGAGGTGGCGACGCGGATGGCGGACGCGGTGTTCGTCACCGACGACAATCCGCGCAGCGAAGCGCCTGCGGCCATTCGCCGCGAGATACTGGCGGCGTGTGCGGATGCCACGGAGATCGGCGACCGCGCGGCGGCGATCCATGCGGCAGTGGCGGATATGCGCGCAGGCGATATACTGCTGATCGCCGGCAAAGGACATGAGAAGACACAGACCGTGGGAACCACGGAGACATATTTCGACGACGTGCAAGTGGCGCGTGCGGCGATAGCGACAACCAAGGAGACCGTATGACTACGGCATTATGGACGGCAAAAGACGCGGCGAAAGCCACCGGTGGGAAAGCCACCGGAACATGGGAGGCGGCGTCGGTCTGCATCGACACCCGCAAGCTGGAACCCGGCGCATTGTTCATCGCCATCAAGGGCGAGCGTATGGACGGGCATGATTTTGTGGCGCAGGCGCTGGCGGCGGGAGCCGCCGCTGCGGTGGTGAGCCGCGTTCCCGAAGGGTTGCCGGATAAAGCGCCGCTGCTGGTGGTGCAGGATACCGTCGAGGCGCTCAAGGATCTCGCGCGCTTCGCGCGCAAACGCTGCAAGGCGCAATATCTTGCGGTGACGGGCAGCGTCGGCAAGACCGGCACGAAAGAGATGCTCAAGATCGCGCTCTCGGCGCTCGGCAAGGTCTATGCGTCGGAAGGAAATCTCAACAACCAGCTGGGCGTGCCGCTGTCGCTGGCACGCATGCCGCAGGACGCGAATTTCGGCGTGTTCGAGCTCGGCATGAACCACAAGGGCGAGATCGCCGCGCTCACGCAGCAGGTAAAGCCCGACGTCGCCATCATCACCTCGATCGAGGCGACGCATCTGGAACATTTCGGCTCGGTGGAAGACATCGCGCGCGCGAAGGCAGAGATATTCGAAGGTGTATCGCGCCGTGGCGCGGTGGTGCTTCCGGCGGACAACGCGTATTTCCCGCTGTTGCAGCATATGGCGACGGAATCGGGCATCACGCGCATCTTCGGTTTCGGGTTCGAGCCGGGCAGCCGCTCGCGGGTCATCTCTTCCGTACCGGTGGAAGGCGGTGTAGACATTGAGGCGCTCATCGACAAGAAGACCATCCGTTATACAATGAAGGCGGCGGGGCGGCACTGGATCGCCAACAGCCTTGCGGTGCTGTCGGCGGTGCGCGCATTGAAGCTTGATGTCGAGCGCGCAGCGAAAGAGCTGCTGCGTTTCACCGAACCCGCAGGTCGCGGCAAGATCTATCGCCTCGAAGGCCCCACCGGGCAGTTCTCGCTCATTGATGACAGTTATAACGCGAGTCCCGCCTCGATGCGCGCGGCGTTTGGCACGCTCCAGCAGGTGCATGGCGACGGGGAAGGACGCCGCATCGCCGTGCTGGGCGATATGCTGGAGCTGGGATCGCAGTCGCAGGCGCTCCACGCCGAGCTGGCGGCAAGCATCGCCGACGCGCATATCGACATGGTGTTCACGGTCGGCACGCTGATGGAGCATCTCTTCAATGCGCTGCCGGTGGCGCGCAGGGGTTTGCATTTCCGTAGCTCCGGCGAGGTCGGCAAGGCGTTGCTGCCGGAGTTACGCGGCGGCGATACCGTGCTGCTCAAGGGTTCACATGGCAGCCGCATGTATGAGGTCGTCGAGTTCCTGCTGAAGGAAACCAACGCGCTTCCCCGCAGCCCGGAGTTGCGGCATGCTGTATAATCTCCTCTATCCGCTGGCGGGAGAGGTCGCGGCATTCAACCTGTTCAAGTACATCACCTTCCGCAGCGGCGGCGCGGTGCTGACGTCGTTGCTCATCAGCTTCATCTTCGGCCCCGCCATCATCCGCTGGCTGAAGCGCAAGCAGGGCAAGGGCCAGCCCATCCGCGATGACGGGCCGGAG
>JADZBT010000141.1 GCA_020851915.1 Alphaproteobacteria bacterium
ATGTTGTTGATCAGTTCCATGATCAGAACCGTCTTGCCCACGCCGGCGCCGCCGAACAGACCGATCTTACCGCCCTTTGCGTAGGGAGCGAGAAGGTCTACGACCTTGATGCCGGTGACGAGCACTTCCGTCTCGGTGGACTGGTCGCTATAGGCGGGTGCTTCCGCATGGATGGGCGCGGACTTTTTGGATTTTACCGGGCCGCGCTCGTCGATCGGCTCGCCGATGACGTTCACGATGCGGCCAAGCGTTTCCGGGCCGACGGGAATGGTGATCGGCGCGCCGGTGTCGGATACCTTCTGGCCGCGCACGAGGCCCTCGGTCGAGTCCATCGCGATGGTGCGAACCGTGTTCTCGCCCAGATGCTGCGCTACTTCGAGCACGAGGCGCTTGCCATCATTCTCGGTTTCGAGCGCGTTCAGGATCGCGGGCATCGCACCCTCGAATTTCACGTCCACTACTGCAGAAATTACCTGAGTAATCTTGCCGGTTGCCTGTGTTGCCATAGTCTCTGTTTCCTCTGTCTTCCCAAAATACTTTAGAGTGCTTCCGCACCCGAAATAATTTCAATCAGTTCCTTCGTAATCGCCGCCTGACGCGTGCGGTTATATTGCAGCGTGAGGCGGTTGATCATGTCGCCCGCGTTGCGGGTGGCGTTGTCCATCGCGGTCATGCGCGCGCCCTGCTCGGATGCGCCGTTCTCCAGCAAGGCACGGAGCAGCTGCGTGCCGAGATTCTCGGGCAGCAGGCGCGACAGTATCTCGCCTTCTTCCGGCTCATAATCATAGACCATGTCGCCCGCCGATTTGACTGCGCCCTCTTCCGGCTCACCCAGTGGGATGAGCTGCTGGCCGGTGACGATCTGAGAGATAGCCGACTTGAAGCGGCTGTAGAACATGGTGCAGACGTCGAACTCGCCGGCATCGAACAGCGCCAGCACATGATCGGCGATGGCGCGCGCGTCGTCGTAGCTCACGGCCTGCTTGCCGATGTCGCGCAGGCGCTCCGGCACGTCGATGAGAAGGTCGGCAAACTCTCGCGAGAGCTGCTCCTTGCCCTTCTTGCCGATGCAGAGGATCTTTACACGGCGCTTGGAATTGCGAAGCGCGCGGATGCGGTTCTTGGCCTCGCGCACGATGGTGCTGTTGAAGCCGCCGCACAGGCCGCGCTGCGCGGTGAGTACCACGAACAGATGGGTGAGATCCTTGCCCGTGCCGACCAGCAGGCGCGGCGCGTTCTCATCGGTGCGGTCATAACTGGCGGCCAGCGTCCCGATCATGCGATCCATGCGCTCGGCATAGGGACGCGCCGCCTCGGCGCGATCCTGCGCGCGCTTGAGCTTCGCCGCAGCGACCATCTGCATCGCCTTGGTGATCTTGCGCGTGGATTTCACGCTCGAGATGCGGATTTTTAAGTCCTTTAAATTCGCCATGGCCGGTCAGCCTGCCCCTATTATGCTTCGAAGCGTTTTGCGACGCCTGCGATCGCTTTCTTCAGCGCGTCTTCGATCTTGTCGGTGAGCTTCTGCTCCGCCGCGATGTCTTTCAGGATCGATTTCTGCTTGGTGCGGAGTTCCGCGAGCAGTGCTTCCTCGAAGGCCACGACTTTGTCCGCCGGGATATTGTCGAGGTAGCCCTTCACGCCTGCGTAGATGACAGCCACCTGCTCTTCGACGAGCAGCGGCGAGTATTGTGCCTGCTTCAGCAATTCGGTGAGGCGCTGGCCGCGATTCAGCAGCTTCTGCGTCGAGGCGTCGAGATCCGAGCCGAATTTCGCGAAGGCTTCCATCTCGCGGTACTGCGCGAGTTCCAGCTTGATGGAACCGGCCACCTGCTTCATCGCTTTGATCTGTGCGGCGGAGCCTACGCGGCTTACCGACAGACCCACGTTCACTGCGGGGCGCACGCCGCGATAGAACAGATCGCTCTCCAGGAAGATCTGACCGTCGGTGATGGAGATCACGTTGGTCGGGATGTAGGCGGATACGTCGCCCGCCTGCGTTTCGATCACCGGAAGTGCGGTGAGCGAGCCTGCGCCCTTGTCGTCGGACATCTTCGCTGCACGCTCCAGAAGGCGCGAGTGGAGATAGAATACGTCGCCGGGATAGGCCTCGCGCCCGGGAGGACGGCGCAGCAACAGCGACATCTGGCGGTAGGCCACGGCCTGCTTGGACAGATCGTCGAAAATGATCAGGGCATGCTTGCCGCCGTCGCGGAAATATTCGCCCATCGCGGAGCCGGTGTAGGGCGCCAGGAACTGCATCGGCGCGGGGTCGGACGCGGTGGCCGCGACCACGATGGAGTATTCCATCGCGCCGGATTCTTCGAGCTGCTTCACCACCTGTGCCACGGTCGAACGCTTCTGGCCAACCGCGACATAGATGCAGTAAAGCTTCTTGCTCTCGTCGTCGCCCGCGTTGATGGATTTCTGGTTGAGGATGGTGTCGATCGCGATGGCGGTCTTGCCCGTTTGGCGATCGCCGATGATTAACTCGCGCTGGCCGCGTCCGATGGGGATCAGGCTGTCGATGGCCTTGAGGCCGGTCTGCATCGGCTCATGCACGGACTTGCGGTACACGATGCCGGGCGCTTTTACTTCCACGCGGGAACGGGTTTTCGATTTGATCGGGCCCTTGCCGTCGATGGGGTTGCCGAGGCCGTCCACGACGCGGCCCAGCAGCTCGGGGCCTACGGGAACGTCCACGATGTCGCCGGTACGCTTCACCGTGTCGCCTTCTTTCACGCCCTTGTCGCTGCCGAAAATTACGATACCGACGGTGTCGGTTTCAAGGTTCAGCGCCATGCCCTTGAGGCCGCCCGCGACCTCGACCATCTCGCCCGCCTGTACGTTGTCGAGGCCGTAGACGATCGCGATGCCGTCGCCGACCTTAATGACGTGGCCGACTTCCGAGATGTCCGCGCCGCTGTCGAACGATGCGATCTGCTTCTTCAGGATGTCCGAGATTTCTGCCGGGTTGATTTTCATTACTGCCTACTCCTTGAGATTTATGCGTCCTGCGAGGCGCTTTTCAGCGCAACCTGCAATTTGTCGAGTTTTCCGCGTACCGAGCCGTCGATCATCTTCGAGCCGATACGCACCGTGAGCCCGCCCAGAATCTCCGGCGTCACGCGGGTGGTGAGCCGTACCTTCTGCCCCAGCGCCTTGCCGAGGAGGGTCTCGATATTTTTCTCCTGCGCCGAGGACAGCGCCACTGCCGATACCACATCCGCCTGCGCTTCGCCGTTATGCGTGGCGAGCTTCGCCTCGAAACGGGCGATGATGGCGGAAAGGACGTCGAGGCGCTGATGCTGTGCAACGATGGCGATGAAATGGCGGGTGAGCTTGGATGCGCCCAGATGCGCCATCACGGCGTCGAAGGCGGACTCTTTCTGCTCGCGGGAGAGCACCGGGCTTTCCGCCGCGCGGCGCAGATGCTCGCTGGCGTCGAAGGCCGCTTTGACGGCGGTGAGATCCTGGGATACGCGATCCAGCGCCTTATCCGCGAGCGCAAGATCGAACAACGCGCCCGAATAACGCTCCGCCAACTCTGCAATACCCGATAGACTGCTTGCCACGAAACCTCGCAAAAATACCGCGCTCCGGATACCCCTCCGGCATGCCAGAGCGCCTTCATAATGGATAAGGTCTGCCAGTGCAACCGGTTTTTGGGGGGAAGAGTCCAGAGTCCAGTAGGTGGGCTCACTGAACTCTGGACTCTGAACTCTAACCACTCTACCCTCCCCCCATGTGGAACTATATCCTTCGCCGCCTGTTGCTGATGATACCGACGCTGTTCGGCATCATGGTGCTTAATTTTGCCATTATTCAGGCCGCGCCTGGGGGGCCGGTGGAGCAGCTGGTCTATAAGCTGCGGAATAACGAGGCCGGGCCGGGGGCGATGATGAGCGGCTCCGGGGGCGGCGAGGTGAGTGCCGTGCAGATCGGGCAGGTGGATTATCGCGGATCCAAGGGGCTGCCGCCAGAGATGATCGAGGAGATCAAAAAACTCTATGGCTTCGACAAGCCGCCGCTGGAACGCTTCACCCAGATGCTTGGGCAATATGTGCGGTTCGATTTCGGCGAGAGTTTCTTTCGCAATGCCAAGGTGACGGATCTCGTCATCGAGAAGCTGCCGGTGTCCATCTCGCTGGGCCTGTGGACGACGCTGCTGGTGTATCTCATCTCCATCCCGCTGGGCATTATGAAGGCGACGCGCGACGGCTCGCCGTTCGACATATGGTCGAGCGCCGTCATCACGCTGGGCTATGCCGTACCCAGCTTCCTGTTCGCGGTGCTGCTCATCATCCTGTTCGCGGGCGGCAATTACTGGAGCTGGTTTCCGCTGCGGGGATTGACCTCCGAGCATTTCGAGTCGCTTTCGTTTATCGATAAGGTGAAGGATTATTTCTGGCATATCACCCTGCCGGTGGCCGCCATGGTCATCAGCGGGTTCGCGAGCCTGACCATGCTCACCAAGAACTCCTTCATCGCAGAGATATCCAAGCAATATGTGCAGACGGCGCGCGCCAAAGGGCTCTCCGAGCGCGGGGTGCTGATGGGGCATGTGTTCCGTAACGCGATGCTCATCGTCATCGCCGGGTTGCCCTCGGCGCTCATCGGCATCATGTTCACCAGCAACCTGCTCATCGAAAAGATATTCTCGCTGGACGGGTTGGGACTGCTGGCGTTCGAATCCACGCTCAGCCGCGACTATCCGGTGGTGTTCGGGACGCTGTTCATGTTCTCGCTGCTCGGGCTGCTGCTCAACCTCATCGGCGACCTGATGTATGTGTGGATCGACCCGCGCATCGATTTTGAGCGGAGGGAGGTGTGAGGGAAGAGTCGAGTGGCTAGAGTCGAGAGTCGCGGATTCTTCCGCGCCACGCGACTCTCGACTCTAATCACTTCTCCTTACACCGAACAGATCGCCTGCACCTTGCGGAGCGCCACTACCAGCATTGAGAAATCGAGCGGCTCGTTGGCGCGCAGGTCGTCGATGAACTGGTCGTAACGCGCGATCTCGCGCTCGTTGCCGGCGATCCAGCGGGACACATGGGCGTTGCCGCCCTCGTCCTTGCCCAGCGTGGCGATGACCTCGGAGGTGAGGCGACGCTGCTGGTTCAAGAGGTCGCTCACCACGGCGGTGGCGGCGAGGCGCGGCCAGTAGGATTCCGCCGTCAGACGCCGCGCATGGGTGCGTAGCCAGCCCAGATGCAGGCGCGTGCCGATCTCGAAATACACCTTGCCGACCAGCTTCACCGGCTTCTTCGCGCGCGCGGCGACGAGCACGATGTCGCAGGCCGAAGACAGCGCGTCGAGCGATGCCACGACCTTGCCGATCTTCTCCGGAACGCCCTTCTCGGCGCAGGCGGCCAGCGCCTTCTCATAGATGTCGCGGGAATGCGGGGCCAGCATCGATTCCAGCGATTTCTGGATATCGGTGATGCCGCCCGCGAACTGCGCGATGGCGTCCTTGATGTTGAGCGGCTGCGGCAGGTTGCGCAGGAACCACAGCACCATGCGGTAGACGAAGGTGTTGATCTGCGTTTGCAGCCACACGACGGTTTCGACGGGAAGCGTGCTTTCCGCTGCTTCGAGATCGTTCCAGAGCGCGCGTAAGCAGAAGGCGTCGCGCGTGATGGTGTAGGCGCGCGCGATGTCGCAGGCCTCGACGCCGGTATCCTCGGACACCTGATTGAAGAAGGTGCTGCCCATGCGGTTGATGATGGAGTTCGTCGTCATCGTGGTGATGATCTCGCGACGCAGGGCGTGCGAGAGGATCTCCTTGCGGAATTTCTCCTGCATCGCTGCCGGGAAATAGCGCAGCAGGTCGGACTCGTAATGCGCGTCGTCGGGCATCTTGGAGGCCAGAAGCTGGCGGTATAGCACCAGTTTACTGTAACCCAGCAGCACAGCAAGCTCGGGCCGGGTGAGGCCTTTCTTGCCCGCCAGACGCTGGGCAATGGCCTCGTCGTCGGGCAGGAATTCGACGGCACGGTTGAGTACGCCGTCCTTCTCCAGCCGGCGCATCAGGCGCGATTGCGCCTCAGTGAGCGCCATGCCCTGTATCTGGTCGATGGTGAGCGCCTGCGTCTGCAACGTGTTGTCGCGCAGGCAGAGCGCGGCTACTTCGTTGGTCATGGTGGCCAGAAACTCGTCGCGCTTTTTAAGCGACAGCGAACCGTTCTCCATGGCGCGCGCAAGCGCGATCTTGATGTTGACCTCGTGGTCGGAACAATCCACGCCGGCAGAATTGTCGATCGCGTCGGTGTTGATGCGTCCCCCGCCAAGCGCGTATTCGACGCGGCCACGCTGGGTGAAACCGAGATTGCCGCCCTCGCCCACCACCTTGCAGCGCAGCTCGTTACCGTTGACGCGGACAGCATCGTTGGTCTTGTCGCCGACCTCGGCGTGGCTCTCGTCGCTTTCTTTCACATAGGTTCCGATGCCGCCGTTCCATAGCATATCCACGGGCGCGCGGAGGATCGCCTTTATCAGCTCCTCGCCGGAGAGGGACGTGCTCTCGATGCCCAATACGGCGCGAACCTCTTTCGACAGCTCAATGGATTTGGAGTTGCGCTTGAACACGCCGCCGCCCTTGGAGATGAGCTTGGGGTTGTAATCCACCCAGTTGAGCTTGGGGTTGTTGAACAGGCGCTGGCGCTCCTTGAAGCTCTCCGCCGGATCCGGGGCGGGGTCGAGGAATATCTCGATATGATTGAAGGCGGCCACCAGCTTGGTCTGCTTCGACATGAGCAGGCCGTTGCCGAATACGTCGCCCGCCATGCCGCCGATGCCGGTGCAGGTGAAGGGTTCCTTCTGGCAGTCGCGGCCCATCTCGCGGAAATGGCGCATGACGGAGATCCACCCGCCGCGCGCGGTGATGCCCATCTTCTTGTGGTCGTAGCCGACGGAGCCGCCGGAGGCGAAGGCATCGCCCAGCCAGAAGCCGTACTCCGCCGATACGCTGTTGGCGATGTCGGAGAAGGTCGCCGTGCCCTTGTCGGCGGCGACCACGAGGTAGGGATCGTTCTCGTCATGGCGCACCACGTTCTTCGGCGGAACCACTTTGCCGCTGACGATATTATCGGTGAGGTCGAGCAATCCGCGCAGGAAGGTCTTGTAGCATTCGATGCCCTCGGCCATGAAGCCGTCGCGGTCGGCGGGCGCATCTTTCAGCACGAAGCCGCCCTTCGAGCCTTCGGGAACGATCACCACGTTCTTGACCATCTGGGCCTTGACGAGCCCCAGCACCTCGGTGCGGAAATCCTCGCGGCGATCCGACCAGCGCAAGCCGCCGCGCGCCACTTTCGCGCCGCGCAGGTGAATGCCCTCGACGCGCCGCGAATAGACGAATATCTCGGCATAGGGACGCGGCAGCGGCAGGTCGGGAACCTTCGCGGAATCCAGCTTGAAGGACACATAGGGTTTGTTGTTTCCGGCCGCATCCGGCTGGAAATAATTGGTGCGTAGCGTCGCTTCGATGAGCGTGGCATAGCGGCGGATGATCTTGTCCTCGTCGCCGCTCGAAACGCTGGCCAGCCCTTCGAGGATTTTCGCATGGAGGGATTCTTCCTCGCCGGCCTTCTTCTTGCCCAGCCCGAAGCGCGCATGGAACAGCTGCACCAGCAGGCGCGTGAGGCCCGGATGCGCGAGCAGCGCTTCGGCGATGGCCTCCTGCGAATAGGTGAAGCCCGCCTGCTTGAGGTATTTGGCATAGGCGCGCAGCATCACGATGTCGCGCCAACCCAATCCCACCAGCAGCACCAGCCGGTTGAAGCTGTCGTTCTCGACCTCGCGGGTCCAGACCTTGGCCAGCGCCTCCTCGAACAGTGCTTTCTGCTTGCGGATGTCGGGCATGCCGCCGCGCGCGGAGGTAAGGCGGAAGTCGCGTATCCATACGCCCTGCGGGTAATCCTTCGGTATCACGAAGGAGGGGATCTCCTCGATGACCTTGAGGCCCATATTCTCAAGCGTCGGCAGAATGTCGGACAGCGCCACCTGCTCTTTCGGGTTGTAGACCTTGAGGTGGAACTGCCCCGTCGTCGCCAGATCCTTCACCCCGAACAGGTCGAGCGCCAACGTGCCCGAGGCGATGGCCTCCTCGATCTTCTCGACGTCGTAGCGCGCCGTGCCCACGGAATAGCGATTGGTGTAATCGGAGGGGAAGGCATCGCGGTAATCGTGGAACAGCTTTTCGCCGTCGCCCGCGCCGTATTTCTCCACCAGCGCCGCGCGCAGGCCGTCCACCCAGAGGTTCACCACCTCAATGAGTTTCGCCTGCAAGGCCTCCATGTCCACCTGCGGAATCTTGCCCGGCGTGGTCTTGACGATGAGATGCAGCCGCGACATCGGCATGTCGGTCACCTGCGTGTAATAGGCGGTCACCGTGCCGTGGTAGAAATGCTCGACGATGTCCTGGATCTTGAAGCGCTGCTCGGTGCTGAAGCGCTCGCGCGGCACGAACACCATGCAGCTGACGAAACGCTCGAACACGTCCTTGCGCGCGAACAGGCGCACGCCGGGGCGGCCTTCCAGCGCGAGGATGCCCATGCTGATCTCGAACAGCTCGTCGGGCGAGGTCTGGAACAACTCGTCGCGGGGGTAGAATTCGAGGATGGTCTTGAGCGCCTTGCCGTCGTGCGAGGAGCGTCCGAACCCCGCGCGCTCCATGGTGAGCTGCACCTTGCGGCGGATGATCGGGATCGCGTCGGCGCTCTGGTAGTAGACGGTGGAGGTGAAGAGGCCCAGGAAGCGGCGTTCGCCGATGACCTCGCCCGCCTTATTGTAGCGCTTGATGCCGATGTAATCCATGTGCACCGGGCGGTGGACGATGGATTTGCGGGTCGATTTGGTGATCTCGAGCAACTGCGGGATACGCGCAAAATGGCGCACCTCCTGCGGGATGCCCTCCAGCCCCTGCGGGCGGTTCTCGAAATCCTCAAGCTTGAAAATACCCAGTTCCGACCCCGGAACGACCTCGAGCACGTCAAGGCTCTTGGTGTTTTTGAAGCTGTATTCCACATAGCCCAGAAACACGAAATTATTGTCCACCAGCCACTCGAGGAAGGCGATGACCTCGGCCAGCTCGTCGATGCGGAAGGAGGAGGGGATCTCGTGCAGCGCGTCGATGGTTTCGTGGCCCTTGTTGACGATCTGCCGCCAGTCGCGCACCGAAAGGCGCACGCCCTCGAGGATGCGCGCGATGTCGGCGGCGAGCTTCTCCGGCGTGACGTCGTCCGGCAGCGGAGAGATCTCGTAATATTGCAGCGATTCGGTGGTGCTGCTCTCCGGTGCTTTTCCGGCATCGTAGATGGTGTCGAGCTTGCCGTCGGAGTCGCGCGCGACATGCATCACCGGGTGGATGGAGCTGTAGACCGTGAACCCCTGACGGTTCAGTTCCGCCGATACGGAATCGACCAGGAACGGCATGTCGTCGCAGAGCACTTCCACGACCGTGTGAGTGGACTGCCAGCCGTGCGTCTTCTTGTCCGGCGTGAATACGCGGATCTTGGGGCCCTTGCGCGGACGGGCGCGGAAAAATTCCAGGCTGGAAAGCGCCTGCGTGCAGCTCACCTCGGTGTCGATGCTCTCGAAATCCACCAGCGGCACGCGTGCGAAATACTGCTCGACGAACATCGCGGCATCGCCGCCCTTCGCCTTCGCCGGTTTCTTGGGGAGGTGGGACAGGATCTTGTCAACGAGCGTGCGGTGACTGCGCGAATATTTTGAGGTCATGGGCGTGTTTTTGTGGTGTGTTTTACAAGGGAAGTACGTTACAACACGCTACCTATACCAGCAGGGGAAAATGCACAAGTGTTAACGAATAAACCACAGCCGAAGGACGGAGAAATGCCCGCACCTGTTGCTCTCGAAACGCTCTGCGCCATCGCCCGCGAGGCCGGGGACATCATCATGGAGCATTACCGTGCCGGCGATACGGACGCGCACATCGCCTCCGAGCGAAAGGACGATGATTCGCCCGTGACGCTGGCGGATCTTGCCGCCAACCGGCATATCGTGGCGGCGCTCAGGAAGCTCACCCCCGATACGCCCATCATTGCCGAAGAGGGCGGATTTCTGGAGAAAGAAGCCGTGACCGCGCGCGCGTTCTGGCTGGTCGACCCGCTCGACGGAACCAAGAGCTTCATCACGCGCAAGGGCGAGTTCACGGTGAATATCGGGTTGATAGAACAGGGGCAGCCCGTGCAGGGCGTGGTCTATGTGCCGGTGCAGGGCATGCTCTATGCGGGCGACGCGCGCGCACGCCGCGCCTTCCGCCAGAAGGACGGCGGCGCGCCGGAGCCGATCGCCACGCGCACCCCGCCCGCCGACGGCTTCGACGTGGTGATGAGCAAATCGCATCTCACGCCGGAGACGGAGGCGTTCATCTCGCAACTCACGGTACGCAGCACCGTAGCGGCGGCCAGCTCGCTGAAGCTGTGCGCGGTGGCGTGCGGCGAGGCGGACGTCTATCCGCGCTTCGGCCGCACCATGGAGTGGGACATCGCGGCGGGCCACGCCGTGCTGCTGGCCGCCGGCGGAAGGCTGGAAACACCGGAGGGCACGCCGTTCGCCTACCAGAAACCGGATTTCGCCAATGGGTATTTTGTGGCGTGGGGGAGGTAGAAGAGTCGAGTGGCTAGAGTCGAGAGTCGAGTGAGTTTCCGTCTTCCGCCTTCTCCCAAAGTAGAGAAGCGATCAGACCGAAGGCTATTCTTACTCGACTCTCGACTCTAGCCACTCGACTCTTTCTTCGTTTCGATCGCATCCCATACGCCGCGTTCCAGCTGCACACCGTCATGCGCGTTGATCTCTTGCAGGCAGGTGGGGGAGGTGACGTTGATCTCGGTGAGATAATCGCCGATGATGTCGATGCCGACGAATAACAAGCCGCGTTTCTTCAGTTCCGGGCCGATGGCGGCGCAGATGTCGCGCATGCGCGGAGATAATACGCCTTTCCGTGCGTCCCCTCCCGAATGCAGGTTGGAGCGAATGCTGTCCTGCTGCGGCACGCGGCGCAGCGCGCCCACCGGCGTGCCATCCACCAACAGGATGCGTGTATCGCCCTCCACCACCTCGGGCAGAAAACGTTGCGCGACCACCGGCTCGGGCTGGGTGGCGAGGTAGTCTGCTATCTGCGCGGCGGCGCGGGGAGAATCGGACGATAGCTTCTCCACACCCTCGCCGCCGAACATATAGAGCGGCTTGAGCACAATGGCGCGGTGTTCCCTGAGAAACGCCGCGATCTCC
>JADZBT010000142.1 GCA_020851915.1 Alphaproteobacteria bacterium
AGACTCCAATAACTCCGACGCCGCTGCCGCCAGAAAAGGATTGGCCGCCGATGCAGCCGACGCTGCCGACAATGCCGACGATACCGGCAGATGAGCTCTTACCGCCGACGATGCCGACCACGCCGCCGTTAACGGATTGTCCGCCACCACTTGAGCAAAATGCCTGTGAGGTTCCTCACTGGTTTGCGGAGGTTCGCGCGGATATAAACAGCAGCCTGAATGACATTGCCGTGACTATCGTTACGGAACATCCTGACAGTGCTATCGCGCAGAAGGCGAGCGAGGTGATCGTTGGGACGATGGATCTGCTCAATCGGGTGGAAGCCCGTCCCATACAGGATGAGTTGGACAAGATCCGGGAAAGCGTGCCTCTGCTCAGCGGTGCGGTAGACTTGGCCGAGTCTCTGGTTGAAAAACTGAACGTGCCGTGCATCCCTTCGCTCGAATCGCCCGACAAAGGCAGGGGCGGTTGATTTGATCAATCCGGTGGGCCGGCGGTCAGGATAGACTCCATTGCCGGCCCACGGTTCACAACATATCCTCCACCTTTTTCCTAGCAAACCCTGTGGAGTGCCGCTATAGTCTGCCCCTCGATTTAAGGATGGTTGGGGGCAGATGCTTGAGGGTTTGAATCCGGTTGTTATTTCCGGGCGTGAGGTGTTGCCGATTATCGAAGGCGGCAAGGGAATTTCCGTTTCTACTGGCGAGAGCAGCGGCGCGTTTGCGGCGGCGGGCGCGGTGGGGACGTTCTCCGGCGTCAATGCCGATTATCTCGATGAGAACGGCAGGACAGTTGAGCAGGTCTACCACGGCAAGACGCGCACGGAACGGCATCACGAACTGATCGCTTACGGCATCAAGGGCGGCATCCATCAGGCGCGCGTGGCGCATGAGATGTCGGGCGGCAAGGGCCGTATCCATATGAACGTGCTGTGGGAGATGGGCGGCGTAGTGCCCATCCTCGAAGGCATCCTCGAAGGCGCGAAGGGGATGGTTCACGGCGTGACCTGCGGCGCGGGGATGCCCTACAGGCTCGCGGAGATCGCCGAAAAATACCATGTGGATTATTATCCTATCGTATCGTCCATGCGTGCGTTCCGCGCGCTGTGGAAGCGTTCCTACAGCAAGTTCGTCGAGCGCCTCGGCGCGGTGGTGTATGAAGACCCGTGGAAAGCGGGAGGGCACAACGGCCTCTCCAACGCCGAGGATCCGGAGGTGTTTCAGGATCCGTACCCGCGCGTGGCGGAGTTGCGGAAATTTATGAACGAGGTCGGCCTCAATAAAGTGCCGATCATCATGGCGGGCGGGGTGTGGTTCCTGCGCGAGTGGAAACACTGGCTCAACAACCCGGAGATCGGGCCGATCGCGTTCCAGTTCGGCACGCGCCCGCTGGTGACCAAGGAAAGCCCCATCTCCGAACACTGGAAGCGCCGTCTGCTGAATCTCAAGGAAGGCGACGTGTTCCTCAATAAATTCAGCCCGACGGGATTCTATTCCTCGGCGGTGAATAACGGGTTCATCAAGGAATTGCGTGGACGCGGGGAACGCCAGATCCCGTATTCCCGCAAACCCGAAGGCTATATGACCGAGGAATTGCCGGTAGGCGCACGGGGACGGCCCGTCTATGTGACAGCGGATGACAAGGAGCGCGCGCAAGGGTGGATATCGCAGGGGTTCACCCACGGCATGAAAACGCCGGACGATACGCTTATCTTCGTGACGCCGGAGAAAGAAAACGAGATCGTCAAGGATCAGATCGATTGCATGGGCTGCCTCAGTGCTTGCAACTTCAGTAACTGGTCGCAGCATGACGAAAGCCATTCCACGGGCCGCAAGGCCGATCCGCGTAGCTTCTGCATCCAGAAGACCTTGCAGGCGATCGCGCATACGGATTCTGACAAGGAACTGGAAAATCAGTTGATGTTCTCCGGGCACAACGCTTTCCGTTTCGCGGACGATCCGTTCTACGGTAACGGATTCATCCCGACGGTCGGGCAGCTGGTGGATCGCATCATGGAGGGAAATTAGATCGTGACGCCGTATTTTCGTTCAGAGGAGTGGGTGGCGAATAAACTGGCGGCTGCGAGCATCCGCCCGACACGCCAGCGCGTGCGTATCGGTCAGATATTGTGGCAGAGCGAACACCGCCACGTCACGGCGGAGAAGGTGTATATGGATTGTCAGGAGGCGGGAGAGCGGGTATCGCTCGCCACGGTATACAACACCCTGCATCAGTTCCGTTCCGCCGGGCTGTTGCGCGAAGTGCCGGTGAACGGGAATTGCGTGTATTGCACGAACATCACTCCGCACCACCATTTCTATAATACGGAAACCGGCGAGTTATACGATATTCCGCAGGATCAGATGCATCTGAGCCAGCTTCCTGCGCCGCCATCGGGCATGACGGTGAGCGGGGTGGATGTCGTGGTGCGCGTTAAGCCGAATGGCGGTGCGGCGTAGGCGATATGCCTATTCGATCTCTTCGTCCGCATATGCGCCGTAGAATGCTGCTTTCGGCAGCCAGCCTTTCAGCCCGTCGATGCTGAGGTAACACCATTCCGGCTTGCATGAGATAAGCTCTCCCATCACGCCGGGCGCGGCACGGAACGCGGGCGATGCACCTTGCTCCGGACGGTGGAGCACAGCAGCGGGCTCGCTGCCGGTGATGATGACCATGCGCTTGCCCGAGAGCATGGTCTG
>JADZBT010000143.1 GCA_020851915.1 Alphaproteobacteria bacterium
TCGCCGGAGAACGAGGTGGTCGCGGTGCTCGATACGACCGGTAAACATACCTCGCTTGCCGATACGCCCGCCTTCCTGCTGCTCACCGACCATCTGCTGCTGATGCGCGAGGACGAGTATAAGACCGAAACCCACGACCTCTCGCCGGTGGACGGATTCGCCATGGATCGCGCCAAGGCGCAGCTCTGGGCGGATCGCTTCAGCAACTGGTTCATGGTCGCGCTGTTCCCGTTCCTGCTGGGCGTGATGTTCCTGTTCCGCATGGTGCAGGTGCTGGTCTATGCGGGCATGGCCTCGGTCATTGCGCGCATCGTGAAGGTGCGCCTGCATTTCGACGCGCTACTCCGCATCGCCGCCGTCGCCATGACGCCGCCGCTCATCCTCGGCATTCTGCTAGGATCGATAAGCGAAGGGTTCGGCGGCATCACCATTCTCATCACGCTGGGGTATCTCTATTTCGCGCTGCGGGCGAACGGGGAGAACTAGTATCTCGTCATCCTGCGGCGTGACCGCAGGATCTCTATCGACTGCGGGACGAGATCCTGCGCTTTCGCGCAGGATGACGGGAAATTTATTTCAGCGGCATCGCATCCTTGTCGGCCACAGGCGCTTTGGGCGCGTCGCGGAGCTTGCGGTATTCCTGCACATTCTGGTTATGCTCGGCGAGACTCTCCGAGAAATTATGCCCGCCACCACCTGTTGCCACGAAATACAGATCCTTGGTATCCGCCGGATGCAGCGCGGCCTCGATGGAATCGCGCCCCGGGTTGCAGATGGGCGAGGGCGGCAGCCCTTCGTGCAGATAGGTATTGTAGGGGCTCTCGGTTTCCAGATCCTTCCGGGTGAGCGCGCGGCCCAGTTCTCTTCTGCCCAGTGTGATGCCATAGATCACCGTCGGGTCGGTCTGTAGTTTCATGCCATTACGCAGGCGGTTGACAAACACCGCCGCCACGCGCGCGCGTTCCTCGGGCACGCCCGTTTCCTTCTCCACGATGGAGGCCAGCACCAGCGCCTCCTCCGGCGTGGCGAGCGGCAGATCGGGCGCGCGCGCCGCCCACAGCGCCGCCAGCGTGTCGGCCATGCCCTTACGCATCTTGTCGATGATCGCCTGCCGCGTATCGCCGTAGGAAAATCCGTAGGTTTCCGGCATCAGTGCGCCGGTGGGTACGTCCATCACCGGGCCGGTGAGTCCTCCGGTTTTCTCCAGTATCTCCATGAATTGCGGAGAAGTGAGTCCCTCGGGAAAAGTCACCAGACGCTGCACCGTTTTGCCTTCCACCAGCGCATCGAACACCTCCTGCGGGGTAACGCCCGTGGCGAAGTTGTATTCGCCCGCCCGCAACACGCGATCGCCGCGAATGAGGCGCGATACCAGATGGAATACGCGCGGATGGGTGATGACCCCCTGCTCGGCCAGTTGCCGCGACATCTCCGCCGACGACGTGCCGTGGTATATCAGCACGGTCTTGGCCTCAGGAAGCGGGCCGGGCGCGCGGAAATACTGGTTGGCCCACATCACGCCGCCCGCGAATGCGAGCACGAAAAGCGACAGGAAGACGATGATGAGGGTGCGGAGGCGCATGAGGTATATGCTTTATCTTATGTCATTCCCGCACGGGCGAGGATGACGGAAATTATACCTTCTTGAACACCAGCGATGCGTTCGTGCCGCCGAAACCGAAGGAATTGGACAGCACCGCAGTGATCTTGCGCGGCTTCGCTTTGTGCGCCACGAGATCGATGTCACAGCTCTCCGACGGATCGTCGAGATTGAGCGTGGGCGGCGCGATCTGATCGCGCATCGCAAGCAGCGAGAAAATGGCTTCCACGCTTCCCGCCGCCCCCAGCAGGTGGCCGACGGAGGATTTGGTGGAAGACATTGAGAGTTTATAGGCATCCTGACCGAACAGGCGCTTCACCGCACCCAGCTCGATCTCGTCGCCCTTGGGCGTGGACGTGCCGTGCGCGTTGATGTAGTCGATGTCGGAGGTGTTGAGGCCCGCATGGCGAAGCGCCATCTGCATGGAACGGAATCCGCCGCTACCGTCTTCTGACGGTGCGGTCATGTGGTAGGCATCGCCCGACAGGCCGTAGCCCATCAGCTCGCCATAAATTTTTGCGCCGCGCTTCTTCGCATGCTCGTATTCTTCGAGTACCACCACGCCCGCGCCTTCGCCCATGACGAAGCCATCGCGGTTCTTGTCCCAGGGCCGAGAGGCCTTGGCGGGAGTGTCGTTATACGAGGTGGAGAGTGCCCGCGCCGCAGCGAATCCGGCCATACCGAGCATGCAGATGGCGCTTTCCGCACCGCCCGCCACCATCACGTCGGCATCGCCGCGCTTGATGATCTCTGCCGCGTCGCCGATGGCATGCGCGCCGGTCGAGCAGGCGGTGACCACCGCATGGTTCGGGCCCTTGAAGCCGTATTTTATGGAGAGATTGCCGGACGCCAGATTGATGAGGCTGGCCGGGATGAAGAACGGGCTCACGCGGCGCGGGCCGCGCTCCTTCACCAATACGGCATTCTCCTCGATGGTGGAAAGTCCGCCGATACCAGAGCCGATCATCACGCCGGTGCGGTACTGATCCTCCTCTGCGGTGGGTTTCCAGCCGGAGTCTTCGATAGCCTGCGATCCCGCCGCCATCGCGAAGACGATGAAACGATCCATCTTGCGCTGCTCTTTGGGCTCGACGTAACGGTCGGGCTGGAACTGCCCCTCGCCGTCGCCATAGACGATGTCACCCGCGATGCGCGCAGGCAGATCGGACGCGTCGAAGCGCGTGATGGGACGGATGCCGGATTCCCCGGCCAGGAGCTTTTTCCAGGTGAGCTCGGCATCGGCCGCGAGCGGCGATACCATCCCGATTCCCGTAACGACTATGCGCTTCATCGCCATGCTATGAATGCGGTCCCGGAGAACTTAGGAGTTTGCTTCGATGTAGCGGACGGCGTCGCCCACCTTCTGGATCTTCTCGGCGGCTTCGTCGGGAATTTCCACGCCGAATTCTTCTTCGAACGCCATGACCAGCTCAACGGTATCCAGGCTGTCGGCGCCCAGGTCGTCGATGAAGCTTGCTTCCGGGGTGACCTTGCCGGCCTCAACGCCCAGATGTTCAACAACGATTTTCTTTACGCGTTCTGCGATATCACTCATGGTAACCAACCTCTTGTAATGTAATTCCTTTACGACCCACCCCGACGGGCGGCCCCCAAGACCCTGTACTAAGCATGCCTCGCCCGACAAAGCAAATGGTTTTTATCCGCCTCCGCACAAAAGCCCGGCCGCAAGGCCGGAGCAGAAAACCGGGCGGATACCACGCCGTAGCCCGCAGGGGCGAAGGCGGGTTTGTGCTACGGCGTGATGACATCCACTGGACGTCACACCATCAATAATCCGCCATTCACATGCAGCGTCTGCCCCGTGATATAGTGCGCTTCCGCGCTGGCGAGGAACGCCACCGCCGATGCGACATCCTCCGGCGTGCCAAAAATTCCGGCAGGTATATTGGCCGTGATGCGGCCCTGCTGTTCTTCGGTGAGCGCATCGGTCATCGCCGTCTTGATGAAGCCGGGCGCGACGCAATTCACCGTGATGCCGCGACTCGCCACTTCCTGCGCGATGGATTTCGACATGCCGATCATGCCCGCCTTCGACGCGCAGTAATTGGCCTGACCCGGATTGCCCATCACCGCCACCACCGACGCGATATTCACGATACGCCCGAACCGCTGCTTCATCATGCCGCGCAAGCTCGCGCGATTGAGCTTGAAGGTCGCCTTCAGGTTCACATCGAGCACGGCGTCCCAGTCCTCATCCTTCATACGCATAGAAAGATTGTCTTTGGTGAGCCCCGCGTTGCAGACGAGAATATCCAGTTTTCCCATCGCGTCTTCGGCAAGCTTCGGCAGCCCGTCCACCTGCGCCATGTCGGCGAGATCGCAGGGGATGACATGCACGCGGTCTTTCATCTCCGCCGCCAGCGCATCGAGCGCCTCGCGCTTGCGGCCCGACAATGCAACGGTAGCGCCCTGCGCGTGCAGCGCCTTGGCGATCGCGCCGCCGATGCCGCCGGTCGCACCCGTGACCAGCGCGGTTTTTCCTGTGAGATCGAACATGATTTATTCTCCTCTATTTCGTGACGTCCTCGGACTTGATCCGAGGATCCAGTCGTGCGGATAGGCTAGGCCCTCGGGTCAAGCCCGAGGGCGTCACTATGTTTATAGTGCCTTCAAAAATGCTTCGATGTCCTGTGGCGATTGCAGCGATACGGTCGCCACATCACCCTCGATGCGCTTCACGAGGCCGGACAGCACCTTGCCCGCGCCCAGCTCCACCGTACTGTCGACGCCCTGCGCCTTCAGATACATCACCGATTCGCGCCAGCGCACCATGCCGGTGACCTGCTCGACCAGCAACGCGCGGATGCGCGCCGGGTCGGTCACCGCTTCGGCCAGCACATTGGCGACCAGCGGTACGGACGGCGCGTTCATCGCCACCTCCGCCAGTGCTTTGGCCATCGCGTCGGCGGCGGGCTGCATCAGCGGGCAATGGAAGGGCGCGCTCACCGGCAGCTTCACTGCCTTGCGTACACCCTGCGCGGCGGCGATCGCCAGCGCGCGATCCACGGCGGCCAACCCGCCGCTGATGACCACCTGCCCCGGCGCGTTATCGTTAGCGGCGACGCATACCTCGCCCGCAGCCGCTTCCAGCGCGATCTTCGCGGCGGCGTCATAATCCAGCCCGAGCAGGGCCGCCATGGCGCCCTGACCGACGGGAACAGCCTTCTGCATGGCCTGCCCGCGTATCTTCAGCAGACGGGCGGTATCGGCGAGCGTGAAGGTTCCCGCCGCGCACAGCGCCGTATATTCCCCCAGCGAATGGCCGGCGACGTAGGCCGCCACCTTCGCAAGCGTTAGATTTCCCTGCTTTTCCAGCACTCTTAATACGGCCATCGAGGTCGCCATGATCGCCGGCTGGGCATTCTCGGTAAGAGTCAGCTGATCGTCCGGGCCCTCGAATATGATATGAGAGAGCTTCTGCTTCAGCGCCTCGTCGACCTCTTCGAATACCAGACGGGCCTCGGGAAAGGCATCGGCCATTTCCCGGCCCATACCAACGGCTTGCGATCCTTGTCCGGGAAATAAAAACGCCTTGCTCATCATGCCTCACTATATATTGGGTAGAATGGGGGGTTATAACCGCGACCCGCCCAAAAGGCAAACCCGCAAGGAAGTACTTGCGTTCACCAAAAAAATATGTATGTTGAGCCCCCCTGCCCCCTAGGGGGTGGTTTGTGTTGCGTTTACGCACCACGGGGGAGATTGACGTACTTATATATGGAAGGGTGAGCGAGGAGATCCTATGCCTCTGTACGAAACGACTTTTATTGCGCGCCAGGACATTCCGGTAACGGATGTGGACAAGCTCGCCGAGAACTTCACCAACGTCATCAAAGAGAATGGCGGCAAGGTAGTGAAGAAGGAATACTGGGGCCTGCGTACGCTGGCATACCGCGTGAACAAGAACCGCAAGGGCCACTACACGTTCCTCGGCATCGACGCTCCCGCAGCGGCCGTGCATGAGATGGAGCGCCTGATGCGCCTCAATGAAGACGTCATGCGTAACCTGACCGTGCGCGTGGAAGATATCGACAAGAACCCGACCGCGATGATGCGTCAGGGTGGCGATGAGGAATATGAAAGCTTTGGCAGCCGTGGCGGCAACGATAACGCCCGTGGCGGTCATCGCGGCAAACGTGATCGGGAGGAATAGTCAATGAGCGAAGCACCAATGAGATCAGGTGGTATGGGTGGCGGCATGGGTGGCGGCGCAGGCGGTGGCCAGCGCAAGAACGTGTTCTTCCGTCGCAAGAAGACCTGCCCGTTGACCGGCGCGCACGCTCCGAAGATCGACTATAAGGACGTTCGCCTGCTCTCGCGCTTCATCTCCGAGCGCGGCAAGATCATGCCGAGCCGCATCACGGCGGTGTCCGCCAAGAAGCAGCGCGAGCTGTCTCAGGCTATCAAACGAGCCAGTAATCTGGCGCTGCTGCCGTTCGTCGCGCAGTAATATAAAGGGAACAGATTTGCGCCCGTGCGGCGTAAAGTGTAATTAAAAGGAACTGGTATCATGCAAGTCATTCTGTTGGAAAAGATCGAGCGTCTGGGCACTATCGGCGACGTGGTGAAAGTGAAGGACGGATTCGCGCGGAATTTCCTCATCCCGCAGAACAAGGCGCTGCGCGCTACCAATGAGAACAAGGCTTACTTCGACGCACAGAAAGCGGTGATCGAGAAGGACAACGCCACCCGCCGCGCGCAGGCGGAAAAAGAATCCGGCAAGATCGACAAGCTGTCGCTGACGCTCATCCGTCAGGCTTCCGAGGACGGACGCCTGTTTGGTTCCGTGACCGCACGCGACATCGCCGTAGAACTCGCAGCGCAGGGCCACAAGGTCAGCCGCACGCAGGTGCTTCTGGATTCCGTGGTGAAGAACACCGGATCCTATCCGGTGCGCGTTGCGCTCCATCCGGAAGTCATCGTCACCGGGACCGTGCATGTCGCACGCACCGAGGGCGAAGCCGAAGCACTGGCGAATCCGGAAGCACTGCTTGAGGAAGCCGCGCTGGAGAACCTCCGCGAGGAATCCGCTCCCGCTGAAACGAAAGACGCTCCGGCTGAAGACGCCGCCGAGTAGTTTTTATATCCGTCATCCTGCGGCTCGACCGCAGGATCTCCATCGTTCGTAGCACGAGGTCCTGCGGTCAAGCCGCAGGATGACGAGAAATATCTCGTCTCCCCCATTGCAAACTCGCCCCGGAACGCCTAAAAATTTAGCATTGTGCATTTTGCACATGAGGAATGGGGAAACGGACATGTCTGCTGCCAACCGCCAGCCGATGAACATGCAAGCGGCCAACGAGCCGGGCGTCAGGGAAGAATACCGCGAACTCCCGCATAACCTCGAAGCCGAGCAGGCGCTGCTGGGCGCGCTGATGATCCATAACGACTACCACCACATGGTGGGCGATTTCCTCACGCACGAGCATTTCTACGAGCCGGTGCACGGGCGCATCTATGCCGCCATCGAGAAATGCCTCGACAAGGGGCTGCTCGCCAATCCCCTCACGCTACAGCATTATTTCGAGAAGGACGAGGCGCTCGAAGACATCGGCGGCGCGAAATATCTGGGCCAGCTCGCCAAGAAGGCCGGGCGCATCATCGATGCGCGCGACTATGGCTGGCTGATCCACGACCTGGCGCTCAAACGCCAGCTGGTTGCACTCGGCGAGAATATCGTCAATACCGCCTATACGCATGATCAGGAAAATCCGGGCATACAGCAGATCGAGCATGCCGAGCAGAGCCTCTTCGACCTCGCGGTGAGCGGCACACGCGAACGCAGCTTCGAATCGCTCGGCACATCGGTGGAGGAGGCCATCCGCCGCACCGAATTCGCCTTCAAGAAAAGCGGCAACGTCAGCGGCATCACCTCCGGCTTCGTTGATCTCGACCGGCTGCTGGGCGGATTCCAGAATTCCGACCTCATCATCATCGCCGGACGCCCTTCCATGGGAAAAACCGCGCTCGCCACCACCATGGCGTTCGAGGCCTGCGAATATCTGATGGAAAAACACGAGAAGGAAAATAACCCCGACGCCAAGCGCGGGTCGGTGGGCATCTTCTCGCTCGAAAGGTCCTCCGAGCAGCTGGCGGCGCGACTGCTGGCGAGCGCCACGGGCGTCAATGCTTCGAAGCTGCGCCGTGGCGATCTCACCAACGACGAATTCGCGCAATTAATAGACGGCGGCAAGCGGATGAAGGAAATGCCGCTGTTCATCGACGACACGCCAGCGCTTACCATCTCGGCGCTGCGTACGCGCGCGCGCCGCCTCAAGCGCACGCATAACCTGCAACTGCTGGTCATCGACTACCTGCAACTGATGCGCGGCTCGTCGGGCAGCAGCGACAACCGCGTGCAGGAAGTGTCGGAGATCACGCAAGGGCTAAAGGCCATCGCCAAGGAACTGGATATTCCCGTCATCGCGCTGTCGCAGCTCTCGCGCGCGGTGGAAAGCCGCGACGACAAGCGCCCGCAGCTCTCCGACCTGCGCGAGTCGGGAAGTATCGAGAAGGACTCCGACATCGTGATGTTCGTGTTCCGCGAAGAATATTACCTCGCGCGTAAGGAACCGCGCGAAGGCACGGAGGATCACACCAAGTGGCAGGCCGAAATGGAGCAGGTGCATGGCGTGGCGGACGTCATCATCGCCAAGCAGCGCCACGGCCCGATCGGCACGGTGAAGCTCGCCTTCATTCAGGACACCACCCGCTTTGCGGATCTCGAAAAAGACGATTACACGCCGCATTTCGAATGATATTTATGTGCACCACCGCATCATCAGGCCCCTCACCCCGACCCTCTCCCTATGGGAGAGGGGGAAGAAGCCCCTTCTCCCACAGGGAGAAGGCGGGGGATGAGGGGCCTACGCTCTCCGTAACCGTGGGAGCGATTTTCCGCTGATGACCCTCTGCCCCGAACTCCATATCAATCTCGCGGCGGCCGCAGCCAATTACCGGCGCATGGCGGCGCTCGCCGCGCCGGCGGAATGCGCGGCGGTGGTGAAGGCCGACGCCTACGGCATCGGCGCGAAACAACTGGCCCCCGTGCTGTTCAAGGCCGGATGCCGCACCTTCTTCGTCGCCACGCTGGAAGAGGCCATCACGCTGCGGCCACTCATCCCCGACGCGACGCTCTCGGTGCTACAAGGGCTGTGGGAGAAGGAAGTCCCCCTCCACATCGCCCACGGCATCGTCCCGGTCATCAGCAATCTGGAGCAGCTCGGGCACTGGCAGCGCGCCGCGAAAGCATCGGGCACAAAGCTACCCTTGTTCCTCAACTGCGATACCGGTATGAACCGGCTCGGCATGACGCCCCGCGAAGTGGATACACTGGCAGATGACCTCGCGCGGCTGGACGGGCTCGATCTGCGCTTCGTGATGAGCCACCTCGCCTGCCCGGAACGCCCGGAGCATCCGCTCAACGAAGAACAACGCACGCGCTTCGAGGCGATCAAGAAGAAGCTGCCGCCCGCGCGCTACAGCCTCTCCAATTCCTCCGGGCTCTTTCTGGGCGCGGGTTACCGGCAGGATATGCTGCGTACGGGCGCAGGGCTCTACGGTATCAACCCGCAACCCGGACAGCCCTCGCCGGTCGAATGCGTGGCGACGCTCACCGCGCCCATCATCGCCTGGCATGAGGTCCCGGATACCCACACAGTGGGTTATGGCGCGATATTCACCGCCACGCCCGGCATGCGGCTGGCGGTGGTGGCGGCGGGCTATGCCGACGGCTATATGCGCGCCTGCGGCAACGGCAACACTGCGTTCTTCGCCGGGCATCACCTTCCCATCGCGGGCAGGGTGTCGATGGACATGGTCACGCTGGACGCCACCGCCGTGCCTCCGGAAAAGCTCCGGGCGGGCGCGATGGTGGAGCTCATCGGCCCCAACTGCCCTATTGACCAAATCGCGAAAAACGCCAATACCATAGGCTATGAGATATTCACCCGTCTGGGATCAAGGCTGAAACGGGAGTAGGGTTAAGCAAA
>JADZBT010000144.1 GCA_020851915.1 Alphaproteobacteria bacterium
AATACCGCGAATGGTTCGTTACCGATAACGTTCCGCGCGCACCATACGGCATGGCCTAGCCCCAGCGGTTGTTGCTGGCGGATGAAAATGATGTTGCCGGGATCGGGCAGCCAGTCGCGGGTTTCCTGCAACTCGCGGTTCTTATTTCGCTCGTCGAGCACCGACTGCAATTCGTAGGAATGGTCGAAATGGTTGTTGATGGCGTTCTTGCTGCGCCCGGTGATGAAGATGAATTGCTCGATACCGGCGGCGCGCGCCTCGTCGAAGGCATAATGCACCAGCGGCTTGTCGACGATGGGCAGCATCTCCTTGGGCAACGATTTGGTGGCGGGCAGGAAGCGCGTCCCCAACCCTCCGACCGGGAATACCGCCTTGCGTACGGGTGCATGTGCCATCGCGCTTTTCCTCAGGTTTTTGAGGTGGAAAGAGTAGCGAAACAAGGAGCATAAAGCAATAGAGCGTTTCCCTATATTCCCTCCCCCGCAGGGGGAGAAAAAAACAAAAAGCCCGGACAGCGGCGCTGCCCGGGCTTCCTCAGAATAAAGGCGCTTAGGCCTGACGACGACGCGGGCGCTCGTCGCGGCGACCGCCGTCGCGTCCACCCTTCGAGGGGGGCGCTTTGGAGATCGGGCGGCTCAGCGTGTCGCGGATGTCGGCGCCGGTCTTCTGATCGACAGCACGCATGCTGAGGCGGTATTTGCCGCGCTCCATGTCGATGCACATGACCTTTACCTTGTCGCCTTCGTTCACCTTATCGGTGACCTTTTCGACGCGCTCGTCGGCCAGTTCGCTGACATGCACGAGGCCTTCGGTCTTGCCCATGAAGCGCACGAATGCGCCGAAATCGACGATGCGTACGACCTCGCCGTCATAGATGGCGTTCATTTCCGGCTCGGACACGATCGCGCGGATCATTTCCTCGGCCTTGTCGCCCGACTCCTTGTTCACGGCGAAGATGTAGATGCTGCCGTCGTCTTCGATGTCGACTTTAGCACCCGATACTTCGCAGATCTCGCGGATGACCGAACCGCCCGTACCGATGACTTCGCGGATCTTGTCCTTCGGGATAGACAGCGAAGTGATCTTCGGAGCGTGCGGGCTGATGTCACCACGCGAGCCATCAATGGCTTTCGCCATCTCGCCCAGAATGTGGAGGCGGCCCTTGTTCGCCTGATCGAGTGCCACCTTCATGATCTCGGTGGTGATGCCGTTGATCTTGATGTCCATCTGCAGCGCGGTGACGCCTTTTTCCGTACCCGCCACCTTGAAGTCCATGTCGCCCAGATGATCCTCATCACCCCTGATGTCGGAGAGGACGGCGAATTTGTCGCCTTCCTTGATGAGGCCCATCGCGATACCCGCGACCGGACGCTCCAGCGGAACGCCTGCGTCCATCATCGCGAGCGATGCGCCGCACACGGATGCCATCGAGGACGAGCCGTTCGACTCGGTGATCTCGGAGACAACGCGGACGGTGTACGGGAACACTTCCTTGCTCGGAATGAGCGCCTGCAATGCACGCTTCGCGAGCTTGCCGTGGCCGATCTCACGACGGCCGGGAGCGCGCAGGAACCCAACTTCACCCACCGAGAACGGGGGGAAGTTATAATGCAGCATGAACTGCTCGCGGCTGTCGCCTTCCATGGTGTCGACCACCTGCTCGTCCTGCGCGTTGCCCAGCGTGGTCACGACCAGCGCCTGGGTTTCGCCACGGGTGAACAGCGCCGAACCGTGGGTGCGCGGCAGCACGCTCACTTCCGCCTGAATCTGACGGACATTGTCGGTCTTGCGGCCATCGATGCGGACGCCGGTGCTGAGAATATCGCCACGGACGATGTCTGCCTCCAGCTGCTTCAGGATACCACCGACTGCGGACTTGCTGACGGTTTCATCCGTAGCGAATGCTTCCTTCACGGCTTTCTTCGCGGCGGAGAGTTTCTCGGTGCGCGCCTGCTTGTCGCGCAGGGCATAGGCCTCGCGCAGCGGAGCTTCTGCCATGCCACGGATACGCTCCACCAGCTCGTCGGCATACATCTTGTCGTTCACCGCCCACGGCTCTTTTGCGCTCTCTTCAGCGAGGCTGATGATGAGGTCGATGATCGGCTGGAAATTCTTATGACCGAAGGTCACCGCGCCCAGCATGACTTCCTCGGAAAGCTCTTTCGCTTCCGATTCCACCATGAGCACGGAGGTGCGCGTACCGGCCACGTACAGGTCGAGATCGCTCTCAAGCAGTTCCGCAGGCGACGGGTTCAGCACATACTGGCCGTTGATGTAACCCACACGCGCGCCGGCGATGGGCCCCAGGAACGGGATGCCGGAAATGGTCAGGGCCGCCGAAGCACCCACCATCGCGGCCACGTCCGGGCTTGCGTCCGTCTCATGCGACACCACGGTGCAGATCACCTGAGTCTCGTTGCGGAAGCTCTCGTGGAACATCGGGCGGATCGGGCGGTCGATGAGGCGCGAAGTCAGCGTCTCTTTTTCGCTCGGGCGCGATTCGCGCTTGAAGAAGCCGCCGGGGAACTTGCCGGCTGCGTAGTATTTCTCAACATAATTCACCGTCAGCGGGAAAAAGTCGATGTCCGGCTTCGCCTCTTTCTGCGCCACCGCCGTGCAGAGCACGCGCGTGTCGCCATAGGACACCATTACCGCACCATTGGCCTGACGCGCGAAGTGGCCGGTTTCCAGCACCAGCTTCTTGCCGCCCCACATAATCTCTTTACGTATAATATCGAACATATCTCTTTTTCCTTCTCTTCTCTCTTCACTACACCGCTATGCGCTCGCGCGCAGGCAGGCGGCGGAACCCTTCCGCCGCCTTCTATGCCGTCATGATGCTATAACGTTTCAATGGATTTACTTACGCAGGTTCAACCGCTTGATGAGCGCCTCATAGCGCGCTACATCGGTCTTCTTCAGGTAGTCCAGCAGACGCTTACGGCGGCCAACCATGATCAGCAGGCCACGGCGCGAATGGTGATCCTTCACATGCGCCTTAAAATGTTCAGTCAGGTTGTTGATGCGCTCGGTAAGCAGCGCAACCTGCACCTCGGACGAACCGGTATCACCGGCCTTCACCGCGTATTCCTTTACCAGCGTAGTCTTACGCTCTGCAGTAATCGACATCGTATAACTCCTTCTCACTCAATGTTAAACACGCGGACGGGCTTGAGCACAGTGCCCGCAACCTCCCCCAGTGCGACCATCCGCCCCTCGCGCTTGACGCGCACGATGCGATGGCCCTGGGAGAATTGCGGCAGGGATCCCACGATCCCTATCGCCTGTCCGTTCCGGAGCCGTTGTTCTTCCGCCGCCGTGATATCCAGTGCCAAGATGTCGTCCAGCACAGCATCCACGGGCAGCAAACCCCGAAAAAGGCCGGGATTATGCACCAACTCCTCCAGTTTATCCAGCGAAATCGCATCTTTCTCAAAGAACTGCCCTACCTGCGTGCGGCGGAGCATAGAAACATGACCTAAGCAACTGAGTTTTTGCCCAAAATCACGCGCAAGCGCGCGCACATATGTACCCTTGCCGCAGGTGACCTCAAAGGTGGCGTGGTCGGCATCTGCAATGGCCACCAATGCGAGCGCATGCACCGTCACGGTTCGTGCCGCCAGCACCACCTCCTCCCCCGCCCGCGCCAGCGCGTAGGCACGCTTGCCATCTACCTTGAGGGCGGAATAGGCCGGGGGCATCTGCGTGATGTCGCCGATGAATTCAGGGAGAATGGCAAGCATCTCCTCGCGGGTCGGGCGCTTATCGCTCGTTCGCGTTACCGCACCCTCGGCATCGTCGGTTTCCGTTTCCGCGCCCCAGCGCACGGTGAAGCGGTATCCCTTCGTCCCGTCCATCGCATAGGAAACGGTCTTGGTCGCCTCGCCGATCGCCAGCGGCAGGATACCGCTCGCCAACGGGTCGAGCGTTCCGGCATGGCCAATTTTCTTTACCTTGAGCAGCCGTTTGACGCGACCGACCGCCTGCGCGGAACTGAGCCCCAGAGGCTTGTCCAGCACCAGCCAGCCGTGGCGGAGGTTAATTGGAGGATTCTGAGTCATCCGGCTTGGAGAGGTCGCGCTGCACCTGCGGCGCATGGAGCAGCGTGCCGATGCGATGAGCATTGTCGAAGGATTCATCGAGCTTGAAGGTGAAGCGCGGCACATGGCGCAGGTACATCCGCTTCGCGATCAGGCGGCGCACTTCCGATACCACCACCTGCAATGCCTTGAGCAACGCCTTGCCGTCGCCCTGCCCGCCCAGCGGCGCGACGTAGACCGTCGCGTTCTTGAGGTCGGGGCTGATATGCACTTCCGACACCGTCAGCGAGACCGACGAAAGCGTGGGGTGATACACCTCCTGCCGCATGAAGATGTCGGCGATCACGTGGCGCAACTCCTCGCCTACCTGTAGCTGGCGCTGCGATGGGGGTTTGGAACCGCCTTTGGACATGGCATACTCCCGCTGGTCACTTGCCAGTTATACCTTACGCACCACCGCTTCCAGCTCGAAGCACTCGATGACGTCGCCTTCGCGGATGTCCTCATAATTCTCGAAGGCCATACCGCATTCGGTGTTCTCGCGCACTTCCTTGACGTCGTCCTTGAAGCGGCGCAGCGTCTTGAGCGTACCCTCGTGGATCACCACGTTGTCGCGCAGCAACCGCACCTTCGCACCGCGTTTGACGATGCCCTCGGTGACCATGCAGCCGCCGACCTTGCCGTATTTGCTCATGTTGAAGATCTGGCGGATCTCGGCGTAACCGATGCGGTTTTCCTTGAACTCCGGCGCCAGCAGGCCCGACAGCGCCGCCTTTACTTCGTCCACCAGCTCATAGATGATGGAATAATAGCGGATGTCCACGCCCTCGGCCTCGGCCAGTTGCTTGGCCTGCTTGGTGGCGCGCACGTTGAAGCCGATGATGATGGCCCCCGACGTCTCGGCAAAATTCACGTCCGATTCGCTGATGGCGCCCACGGCAGAATGCAGCACGCGCACCTTCACCTCCGGGTGCTCGATCTTTTCAAGGCTGTTGACGATGGCTTCCGCCGAACCCTGTACGTCGGCCTTCACGATGAGCGGGAGTTCCTTCACCTTCTGGCTGGCATGCGCGGCGAGGAAGCCTTCCAGCGTCGCCACCGGACGTCCACCGGTACGGCGGATCATCTGCTTCTGCTTGCGATGCTCGGTGACCTCGCGCGCGATACGGTCGCTCTCGACCACCGAGAACGGCTCACCCGCCGTCGGCACTTCGTCGAGACCCAATACTTCCACCGGCATTGAGGGGCCGGCGTCTTTCAGTGCGCGCCCGCGATCGTCCGTCAGCGCGCGGATGCGACCGAACGATGCGCCCGCCACCACGATGTCGCCGGTCTGGAGCGTCCCCTTCTGCACCAGCAGGGTCGCCACCGCGCCACGGCCTTTTTCCATGCGCGATTCCACCACCATACCGGCCGCCTTGCAGTCCGGGTTGGCTTTCAGTTCCATCACTTCGGCCTGAACGAGGATCGCCTCTTCCAGCTTGTCGAGGTTGGTCTTCTGGAGCGCGGATACTTCCACGACGATGGTATCGCCGCCGAATTCCTCGGGCAGCAGGTCATAGGCCATCAGCTCGTTCTTCACGCGCGCGGGATTCGCGCCCGGCTTGTCGATCTTGTTGACCGCCACGATGATACGTACGTTCGCAGCCTTGGCGTGATTGATAGCTTCCTTGGTCTGTTCCATGATGCCGTCGTCAGCGGCCACCACCAGCACCACGATGTCGGTGAGGTTGGCGCCGCGCTTACGCATGGCGGTGAAAGCCTCGTGGCCCGGCGTGTCAAGGAAGGTGATCTTCTCGCCGCCCTTGAGCTGCACCTGATACGCGCCGATATGCTGCGTGATGCCGCCCGCTTCGCCTGCCGCAACGTCGGTCGAGCGCAACGCATCCAGCAGCGAGGTCTTGCCGTGATCGACGTGACCCATCACGGTCACGACGGGAGCACGGGGCTTCAGCAGCTCCGGCGCATCCGCCGCCGTGGTGGCGGCCGTCACCAGCGTCTGCTCGATGTCGTCCTCGGTCACGCGCTTCGGTGTGTGGCCCAGCGCGGTGACCACCAGCTCTGCGGTATCCGCGTCGATAGTGTCGCCCTGCGACGCCATCGTGCCCATCTTCATCAGTTCCTTGATGACATCAACGCCGCGTACCGCCATACGGTTGGCGAGATCGCTGATCACGATCTCTTCCGGTATCACGATCTCGCGCACGATACGCTCCTGCATCGAGGAGGGCGTGCCGGACATCTGACCGTTCTGACGGCGCTTCTTCTGCTCGCGACGCTCCTTGGCCTCGCGGGCTTTCTCAGCCGCCGACTGCATCGCGTTGGTTCCCGTGTTCTCCAGACGCGAACGCACCTGCGGCGAACGCGCTTCGCTACGCTGGTTCTTCTTCAGGCGGTTGGGATCGACTGCGGCGATCACCACACGCTCCGAGCCTTTCAGCGGGCGCACCACCGACGGCGCAGGCGTCGTAGACCTACGCGGGATCAGTACCCCATACGCGTCGTATTGCTCGACATCCTCGGAATAATCTTCCACTTCGGCATCGTCGGCGATCACCACCACGATGTCATCGCCTACCGGGATATCCGCGATGGGCGCGACGACCTCGCGCATGATCTCCTGCTCTTCCTCAAGGCGCGTGAGGGCGAAGCCCTTGACGTCGCCGATCTCCTCGACCTCGTCCGCCTTGGCGCGACGGCGCTTCTTGAGATGCTCCGACGGCTCTTCCTCCTCCGGGCGGGACTCACCTTTTTTCTTCACCCTCGCCTTGATCGCAGCCTTTTCCTCGGCAGAAGTGTCATCTTCCAGAACGGCCGGAGTGGCAGGAATACCCGCCGCAGCCGCTTCCTGAATCGCCATCTCTTCCGGCGTCAATATCTTACGTACCGGCCCCTTACGGCGCAGATATACCTGTGAATCTTCTTCGCCTTCCGTGGCCGATTCCAGCAGTGCGCGACGGCGTGCCGCCTGCTCCCCACGCGTCAGGTGATGATCGTCATCGCCCGTGTCGGCAGTAAAGAATTCATCCGCTTCGCGCTTCTTGAGGCTTGCCAGATCTTCCTGCGCTGCGACGTTACCGTCGCCCCGTGGCTCGTCGCCCGCACCCGCTTCCGGGCGCGTGATGCTGCGCGTCTTACGCACTTCCACCTTTACGCTGCGGCCACCCTGTGCGCCGGCACGCACGCGCACGCCCGCACCGCCCAGTCCTGCGCCGCCCAGCCCCGCACCCTCGATCTTCTTACCGAGTTGCAGTTTGGACGAGCGCGCGGTGTTGTCCGTGTCTTTGCTTTTGGTATCGGTCATGCGTCTGTTATCTTTCTCTCATTCCGTAATATCGCCAAACGGCGCAATTCCTTCGCCAGCCGCCCGGTGGTTATATCGGCTTTTACGCCAATATGCACCGTATTCTCTTTTCCTACTGCGCGGGAGAGTGCTTCCGCAGGAAACAACTCGAATACATCTTCCGCCGCAGCCTTTTGTTTTAACTTCCTTTTTCCGTCTTCCGCCGCATCGCTCGCCTGAATGAGCAATACCGGCCCATTTCCTTCCAGCAGCGTCCGAACCTTCTCGAATCCCATCACCGCAGCGCCCGACTTCCGCGCCAGCCCCAACAGATCGAGGCACTTGCGCGCGAGCAGCCGGTCGGCCTGTTCCACCAGTGCCGCAGCATCCACGCCCGCACCGAGTTTCCCTTCCGCGCAGGCACGGGTGATGCATTCCGCATCCGCCGCAACCCACAGGCCAACGCCGGGCAGGTTGCCATCAATATCCGGCAACCACCGCCCATCCGGGCCTTCCGCGAACCGGAGCATCCGCTCCGGCGGTAATACCGCACCCGTCACCGCGCAGAGCAACTGTGGCTGTGCCGATTCCGGGTGCATAGACCGTTACGCCGTAGCGCCGCCGTCTTGCGCCGCCTCGTCGCCTTCGAACCAGTGCGCGCGCGCTGCCATGATGATCTCATCGATCTGCGCGTCGCTCAGACCCGCCGCCGGAACAAGCTCACGGAACTCATCGCGCGCGAGGTCGGCCAGATCGTCACGGCTCTTGATGCCGCCTTCGACCAGCGCCATCAGTATCTCCTGCGTCATATGCGGGAATTCCAGCATCTCATCGGAAATGCCCAATTCCTCGCACTTCTTCTTGAAGGCCTGTTCCTTTTCCTCGAGGAAATCGCGCGCGCGCTTCTGAAGCTCGGTCGCAACGTCCATATCGAAGCCTTCGATATCCGCAAGGTCTTCCAGATCGATATAGGCCACTTCTTCCACCGACACGAAGCCTTCCGACGCCAGCAATTCGCCGATGACGTCCTCGACGTTCAGCGCCTCGATAAGCAGTCTGGACGCATTGTTGAATTCGTCAGCACGGCGCGTGGATTCCTGATCCTCGGTCATAATATCGACATTCCAGCCAGAGATCTGCGAGGCAAGACGCACATTCTGCCCACGGCGTCCGATGGCGAGGCTCAGCTGCTCCTCGGCCACCACCACGTCGAGGCGATGCGCCGCTTCGTTCACGACCACCTTGGACACTTCTGCGGGTTGCAGCGAGCTGATGATGAGCTGCGCGACGTTCTCCGTCCACGGAATGATGTCGATGCGCTCGCCCTGCAATTCGTTGATGACCGCCTGTACGCGCGATCCGCGCACGCCCACACAGGAGCCGACCGGATCGATGTTGGAATCATGCGAGATGACGCAGATCTTCGCGCGCGATCCCGGATCGCGGGCCACGGCCTTGATCTCGATGATGCCGTCGTAAATTTCGGGCACTTCCTGCGCGAACAGCTTGGCAAGGAACATCGGATGCGTGCGCGACAGGAATATCTGCGGGCCGCTCTTCTCGCGGCGTACATCGAGGATGTAGGCGCGGATACGGTCGCCCTGCTTGAAATTCTCGCGCGGAATGGATTCATTGCGCTGGATGATGGCTTCCGCCGCCCCCAGATCCACCACCACGTTGCCGAACTCGACGCGCTTCACCACGCCGTAAATAAGATCGCCCTTGCGGTTCTTGAATTCCTCGAACTGCTGGTCGCGCTCGGCGTCGCGCACCTTCTGGATGATGACCTGCTTGGCGGTCTGTGCGGCGATACGGCCGAAATCGATGGGCGGCAGCGGATCGAGCAGCACCTGCCCTACTTCCGCATCGGCCTGACCCATGGCCTTCGCCTGCGCGACGGTGATCTGCGTCGCGGAATCTTCTACCACGTCCACCACTTCCAGCTGGCGGAACAGGTGCATCGCGCCGGTCTTGCGGTCGATCTCCGAGCGGATGTCCAGCTCGTGGCCGTATTTGCGGCGGCCTGCCACCTGCACGGCGTTCTCCATCGCGTCCAGCACGGCCTCGCGGTCGATGCCCTTCTCGCGCGCTACCGCGTCTGCGATCTGGAGTATCTCTCTGTTTTCAATCGTTGCTGCTTGTGCCATGGTTCCGTGTCCTAAATTGGGTTATGTTTATTCACTGTTTAAAAATTACTGATTCGCTTCTGCTTCCTGTGCCGCCTCGTGCTGGGCGATCAACTCGTCGGTCAGCACCAGCTTCGCCTGCGACAGCGCGGCGAAGGGGATTTCTACATCCTTGCCGTCATCGGTACGCACTTTTATCTTCTCCGCCGCCATGCCGCCCAGTATGCCGCGAAACCGTCTGCGCCCGTCGAGCGGCAGCGCGGTTTCGAGTTTCGCTTCGTGGCCAGCATAACGCTCAAAATCCTTCACCCGCACCAGTGGCCGGTCGATGCCCGGAGAGCTGACCTCCAGCGAATAGGCGCTTTTTATCGGGTCTTCCACGTCCAGCAGCGCCGACACGGTATGGCTCACCGAGGTGCAGTCGTCAAGCGTAATCCCCTTGCCGTCCAGCCGGTCGAGCATGATCTGCAATACCGGGCGATTATCACTTCCCGACAGGCGGATACGCACGATCTCATACCCCTCCGCACCCAATGCGGGAGCGATGATCTCTTCAATGCGCGTTCCGATGCCCGAACTGATAAGGCTCACCTGAAAAATCCTAACAAAAAAGGCGGGCTGTTCGGCCCACCTTGTTTTTGTATCAAAGCTGGCGGGGTTTCTAGCACTTTTCCCGTTTAGTGGCAAGGAAAATCCCAGCCAAGTACCATTCACTCTGAAACCACTCTATGGATGGTATCCCCGAGTAAATTCGAGATTAGCAATATATGCTTATACAGATTTTTGGTCAGAAATGACAAAGGCTCGCCGACGGCGAGCCTGTGTTTGCGCTTATTTCTTGGTTTTCTTGCGCCTCCACATCAGCCACCCGAACACATAGGGTGACAGAGATGAAAAAGCAAACACCCCAATTCTTACTGGGGTGGGCCAGCTTTGGAAAATTTCGATGGGTCGGTATATAACTTCTTGGGGGATAATTCCCTCACTCAGCAAGTACGATACCACGATAATTCCAATGCCGCCCAAAAATCCAAGAGCTAACGCGATGTAGGGGCCACGATCTTTTTTCATGGCGCACCTCCTTTTTAGTGTATCTAGCTCTCTCGGAGTCACAGCATGTACAAGACATACCGAACAGCCACCTCAAGGGTCGCTACTTACAAAGGAGAAGAAACCTCTATAAGCTTGCCGGAAAAGACGAGCTAAAAATACGCGCTCATTCTAATGGAAGAGTGTTACGGCCATATTACAACAACATTCGATTTATTCTTGTTATATATCAATAAATTATTTTCTAACGAACTCCAGAAACACCGGCTTTCTGCCCTCCCCACGGGTTTTGGTTTCGTAACGCGTCGTCACCCAATCGGCGGGCGGCACATTGAAGTCCACCGCGCAGCGGGCCTGCCATTCAAAGGCAGGGTGGTCGAGCGTGTACATCAGCATCCACCGTGCATAATCGGCGATGTCAGTCGCCATCCGCAGACGCGCGCCCGGTTTCATCACGCGCGCCATCCGGTCGAGCGTGGCGGGGGAGATGATACGGCGCTTCTTCTGGCGCTCCTTGGGCCAGGGGTCGGGGAACAGCACGAACAGGCGGTCGAGGCTGGCATCGGGGAGTTTGTCCAGCAGCAGCCGCGCATCGTCCATCAGCAGCCGGACATTGGTGAGTTTTTTCTCCTCCACATGCCCAAGCATTGAGGCCATGCCGTTGACGAACGGTTCGCAGCCGATGAAATTTACCTGCGGATTGCGCTCTGCCTGCGCCGCCAGATGCTCGCCACCGCCGAAGCCGATCTCCATCCATAATTCACCGTCGCGCCCGAACAGGCTGGCGACATCCAGCCGCCCCGCCCCCTCCACCGGCACGGCCAGTTGCGGCAATAATCCGTGGAGCAGCCGCGCTTTGCGTGGCGTGAGCTTGCGCCCATGACGACGGCCAAATGATGCAACGAGTGGAAGTTGGTTAGACAAGATTACGCCGCGAACGCGCTCCTCAGGTCATCCACCAGATCCACCTTCTCCCACGAGAAGCCGCCGTCCTTTTCCGGTGCACGGCCGAAATGCCCGTAGGCTGCCGTGCGCGCATAGATGGGCCGGTTCAGCTTGAGGTGCTCGCGGATGCCGCGCGGCGAGAGATCCACCAGATCCCACAATACCGGAACCAGCTGTTCCTCGCGGATGCGGCTGGTATCGTGCAGGTTAACATAGAGCGACAGCGGTTTCGAGATACCGATCGCATAGGAAAGCTGGATGGTGCAACGCTCCGCCAGTCCCGCCGCCACCACGTTCTTGGCGAGATAGCGCGCGGCATAGGCCGCCGAGCGATCCACCTTCGTCGGATCCTTGCCCGAGAACGCGCCACCGCCATGCGGAGCCGCGCCGCCGTAAGTATCCACGATGATCTTGCGGCCCGTAAGCCCGCAGTCGCCGTCCGGCCCCCCGATGACGAATTTTCCAGTGGGGTTCACATAGAATTCTTCTTCCGGGCACATCCAGCCTTCAGGCAGGACATCCTGCACCACTTTACGAACTGTCTCACGAATATCCGCCTGCGATTTGTCCTCGTCATGCTGGGTGGATACCACCACCGAGGTCGCCCGCACCGGCTTGCCGTTCTCGTAGCGCAGCGAGATCTGGCTCTTGGCATCCGGCTGTATCCCCAGCGAAGGATCCTTGCGGCGCAGCTCGGAGAGGCGCTTCAGTATCTTGTGCGAATAATGGAGCGGCGCGGGCATCAGCTCGTCGGTCTCGCGCGTCGCATAGCCGAACATGATACCCTGATCGCCCGCGCCCTCATCCTTGCTGCCTGCCGCATCGACGCCCTGTGCGATGTCCGACGATTGCTGGTGCAGCAGCACTTCCACCTTCGCATGCTTCCAGTGAAACCCCTTCTGCTCATAGCCGATCTCGCGCACCTTCGCGCGCGCTACTTCCTCGATACGTGCCGGGGTGATGGATTCCGGCCCCCTCACCTCGCCCGCGATGACGATGCGGTTGGTGGTGGCCAGCGTCTCCGCCGCGACGCGCGCCTGCGGATCCTCGCCCAGATAGAGGTCAACAATGCTGTCGGAGATCTGGTCGCATACCTTGTCGGGATGGCCCTCGGACACGGATTCGCTGGTGAACACGAAGCTTTCGGAGTTGGAGCGGCGGGAAGAGAGCATTGCAGCCTCACATGAGTGAATGACGGACTGTCCTTCTTATCCAAAGCCCGAAACCGCGTAAATAGAAATAATTGACACCCCACCCACCGCGTTAACCAATCGCTAACCTTTGCCTGCTATGGTTCCATTCATGCGAGCCATCCATTGTAGCACATTGTTCATCGCATTGATCCTGCCGTGGGGGAATACCGCCACGGCAGGAGAAATATTCTCCGGCGATGTCTTCTTCACGGACAACGCCATGGTCACCGCTTCGGTACTGGCCTCCTCCACCGCCTATAGCAACGCCACCTTCGAGTTCGCGGATATGACGCTGTTC
>JADZBT010000145.1 GCA_020851915.1 Alphaproteobacteria bacterium
CGGCCCATGGGCACGAACCCTTGCGCGGCGTAAAGCGCTCGCGCCGCATCGTTGTCCTCGCCAACTTCGAGAAATATTTTTTCCGCACCGGCACTCCGCGCATGCGCGACCAGCGACGCCAGAAGCACGTGGCCGATGCCATGCCCACGCAGTGCAGGCAGCACGCCGAAGGTGATGATCTCGCTTTCATCTAGCACGGTGCGGAAAATGGCGAAGCCTGCATCCTGACCGGACGCATCGGTGGCGATGAGCGCAACGGTTCCCGGTACGCCCAACAGCGACACCATCTGCGCGTCGTTCCACCCGACGGCGAAACACGCGCAGTGCAGCACGGAAAGCCGGGCGGGATCGCGCGACTCTCGACTCTCGACGCTCATCGCTGTTTTTTGAACACGCATTGCAGGCCCGGCGTGTCGCGGGTGAGCATGATGTCGGTGATGGAAAGCACCGCAAGTCCCGCCTCATCCGCCACCTGACGCAGATAGGCCTCGCCGTGCCGGTAATGGCCGGTGACCGGCATCAGCATGAGCGGCGCGCCGTTCGGGGTCTTCTCCACCGAGAAGCCGAACAACCCCATCGGCTTGAGCCGCGTCGCCACCGCCCGCACGATGGGTGCGATATGCCCCACATAATTGAACACCGCCGCCGCGAGGATGACGTCGTAATTACGCTCTGTTTCTTTGGTGAGGTATTCCTCCAGCGGCATCCGCAGCAGGCTGTCGTAGGTCTTGCGGTCACCGACCTGCCGGGCCTTGGCGAATTCCAGCATCCGCTCCGATATATCCACGCCGCGCAGGAAGGCCGCGCTGTCGCGGAACAGCGGGCCGCACAATCCCGTGCCGCATCCGAGATCGAGGATGTCGACATTCATCTCGCCTTCCATATAAGGTGCAAGACTCTCGCGCATCAGCTCATGCCCGCGATATTGTTCCTGCGGCACGAACTCGGATTCATAGCGTTCCGCCAGACCGTCGAAATGAAAGCGCACTACCGCATGCGGCACGGTCATCGGCGCATCTTCTGCGCCCAGCGTCGCCATGAAGAAATGTGCTTCCGTATGATCCGGCTTCAGCGCCACCGCCTTGCGGAACGATGTCAGCGCCTCCTCGCGGAACCCCATGTCGAACTGGCAGGCGCCCAACTGATACCATGCCTCGGCGTTGCCGGGCTGCATACGCAGCACCATACGCAGCCGCAATATGGCGTCGGTGAGCTGCCCGGCGCGGCGATGATCCATTGCCAGCTGAAAATTGACGGCGGGGAGGTCTTTGAGTTTTTCCCGCACTTCGGGAATCATCGCGATGACGCCCTTCGCCCAATCGCGAACGAATTTCCAGCCCGCCTCGAAATCCACGTCGATGGTGGGCATGCTGGCGCGTTTCTTCTTGCGCGTATCGTCAGAGGGTTTTTTCATGCGGAGAGCATACCGCGAGCCTGCGCCCAAGCCAAGCGAGAACAATCTATCCCTCCCCCCACAGGGGGGAGGTTAGGAGGGGGGCCGCCACAAGCTTCTATAGAGCGTGCCATGCCCCCACCCCAGCCCTCCCCCTGCGGGGGAGGGAGTTACTTAGCTACCGTCGCGATATAGATGAGCGCGCACAGGCAGAGCGCCGCAGCGATGCGGAATACGCCCAGCGCGATGCGTAGATGCGTCGCCGTGGCCTTGACGGTATCCGTGCCCACCCAATCCTGCGCCACCACGGTATCGCCCATGGTCTTGGGGCCCAGCAGGCTCACCGAGGTCGCACCCGCCATCACCGCATAGGGTAATTGCAACGGCGCGCGTATGAAGAGGAATAACGCCTGCACACCCGCAAGCGGCGCGCTACCCGGCGCGAGGAACGCCGCCACCGCCAACACCAGACTGCTGATAAGCGAAGGAACAATCTGCGCCAGAAAATGCAGGCGGCGCACCGTATCGCCGAAATCGCGAAACCGCTCGTCGGCATAGCCGATCTGCGCGTTCACTGCGCCCAGCACCACCACGGCGCATAAGCCAGGAAAACCCAGCGCGATATACCAGAGCGCAAGCCCCACCAGCCGCTCACTGATGGTCTGCACCGAAAGCTCGATACCGGCGCGGAACAGCGTGTGGCTGTCCAGATGCTTCGTGTCATGCGGATAGGCCATGCCCAGCGCGGCGCGCAACTCCGCAAGGCTCACGCGGGTGTAATCCTCGACCACTTCGGTCAGCGCATCATTCACCTGCCGCACCGGAATGAACAGCGACACCAGAAGCGCCTCAGCGATCCAGCCATATTCGTGCATGCCGCGCGCGATGCGGGTCGCCTGCGACAACCCCCATCCGCATAATATACCCATCGCCAAAAGCCCGAAGGCCATCAGCGCGCCACGCACGAAGCGCGCTCTCGGGCTGCGCTTCGCACGGTTGAGCTTACGCTCCACCCATGCCACGCCACGGATCATCCATCCCAGCGGATTGAGCGCGCGCGGGATGTAGGAGCGCACCGCATCGCCCGCGATCATCAGGTTGATGCCCAGCGCGGTCACGAACACGAGCAGGTGGTCGAGCAGCAGTTGCGTATCTGGCAGCGGTAGCGTCATCCGGTGTTCACCCCTTGGAAATCGGGGGCAAGATAGGCGGCCTAGACCTTTGATGTCAAACGAATAACGTGGGTGCTTGATGCCGAAAACGCTCCGCACTTGCACAAAACAAAAAAATCACTATGGTATGCCGTCCAAAATCAGAGGGCAGGAAATAAATTATGGCCGTAGAACAGACTCTTTCGATCATCAAGCCGGATGCGACCCGTCGCAACCTGACCGGCGCTATCAACAAGGTCATTGAGGAAGCGGGTCTCCGCATCGTCGCGCAGAAGCGTCTGCGCCTCAGCCGCCTTCAGGCCTCGACCTTCTACGCCGTACATAAAGAGCGCCCTTTCTTCGGCGAGCTGGTGGAAACGATGGTGTCCGAGCCGGTCGTCATTCAGGTGCTGCAGGGCGAGAACGCCATCGCGAAATACCGCGATGTCATGGGCGCCACCAATCCTGAGAACGCCGCTGCGGGCACGATCCGTAAGCTGTTCGCGCTCAATATCGGCGAGAATTCCGTGCATGGTTCCGACAGCGCAGAGAACGCAGCGAACGAAGTGCGTTTCTTCTTCAGCGGTATGGAAATCGTCGGCTAGGCATTAGGATTTTGGTGTTGGGATTTAGGAAAATCCCGACTGCTAATTTCCAATCAACAGCCAGTCTTCTTTCGGCAGCTCACCGGAGATCACTACCTTTTCGTCCTTCACCGTCACGCGGCCTTCGGCGATGAGTTTGAGCGCGAGTGGGAAGCAGAGTAACTCCTTTTCCAGCACGCGGGTGGAAAGCGCGTTGGGCGTATCACCCGGCAGTATCTTCACCCTGCCCTGCACGATGATCGGTCCGTCATCCATCGCAGGCCGCACGAAATGGATGGTGCATCCCGCATATTCCTGACCGTCGGCGATGGCGCGCTTGTGCGTGTCCATCCCCTTGTAAAGCGGCAGCAGCGAAGGATGGACGTTCACCAGCTTATCCGGCCAGCTATTGACGAACTGCTCCGTGAGCAGGCGCATGAACCCGGCAAGGCAGACCAGCTCTACCTCGGCCTCGCGCAGCATCGCATCGACCGCCGCCTCGAAGGCCAGCCGGTCGGGATAGTCGCGATGGTTGATCGCATAGGCAGGAATGCCCGCTTCCTTGGCGATACGCAGGCCGCGCGCATCCGGGTTATTGGAGATGACGATGGCGATGCGCGCCGGGAATCCGGGAAGCGCGCAGGCGTTCATCAACGCCTGTAGATTCGCCCCCCAGCCGGAGATGAGTACGCCAACAGGCAGCGGGCTGCTCATATGCCGCCGATCTCGACCGCGCTGTGACGGCGTGCTTTGAGCGCGCCGATGGCATAGACCTTCTCGCCCGCGCGGGTGAGCAGTTCCGTAATGGGCTGCGCGTGCTCCGGCGCGACCACCACGACCATGCCGATGCCGCTGTTGAAAGTACGCAACATCTCCA
>JADZBT010000146.1 GCA_020851915.1 Alphaproteobacteria bacterium
AAATAAGAACCGCGAGTTGCAGGAAACCCGCGACTGGCTGCCCGATCCCGGCAATATCATTTTCATCCGCCAGCAGCAGCCGTTAGGCTTGGGCCATGCCGTATGGTGCGCGCGGAATGTCATCGGCGATGAACCCTTCGCGGTATTGCTGGCCGATGACATCATCCTCTCCAAGACGCCTTGCCTCAAGCAACTGGTGGATGCCTACCAGAAAGTAGGAGGCAACGTCATAGGCGCGGCGGACATCGAGCGTGAGAAGACCAGCAGCTACGGTGTGTTCGATATTGCGAAGAACGAAGGAGCATTCGTGCATGCCAAAGGGCTGGTGGAAAAGCCCAAACCCGAGAACGCTCCCTCGCAGACGGCGGTATTCGGGCGTTACATATTGCAGCCCTCGATATTCAAATACCTCGACAAGCAGAAAGCCGGCGTAGGCGGTGAGATACAGCTCACCGATGCCATCCGCGAGGCCATGGCGGATACGCCGCTCACCGGCTTCCGCTTCGAGGGCGAGCGCTTCGATTGCGGTAATCGGGAAGGTTTCGTCGAGGCTAACATTGCATTCGCCCTCGCGCGTCCCGACATGCATGATCGCATGCAGGCGATTTTGAAAAAGTATGCAAAACAATGAAATTGGATGCCATCCCGGCGAAGGCCGGGATCTTATCTATCCGGCCACGCCTGTGGTGATATGAGATCCCGGCCTTCGCCGGGATGGCAATGTTTGAGGTATGTATGCACATCGCTATGATAGGCACGGGGTATGTGGGGCTGGTATCGGGCGCGTGCTTCGCCGAGCTGGGCTTCACGGTCACCTGCGTCGATAAGGATGCCGGAAAGATCGCCCGCTTGAAGCAGGGCGAGATACCCATCTATGAGCCGGGCTTGGATGTGTTGGTAGCCGCCGGCGGCAAAGCGGGCCGCCTGTCCTTCACCACCGACCTGAAGGCGGCGGTGGCGCATGCCGACGCCGTGTTCATTGCCGTGGGTACGCCCAGCCGCCGTGGGGATGGCCATGCCGACCTGTCGTTCGTCCATGCGGCGGCTGAGGAAGTTGCCGCTGCCCTCAAAGGTTATACGGTGGTGGTTACCAAATCCACCGTTCCGGTAGGTACGGGGCAGGACGTAAAGCGCATCATCGCGGCGAAAAATCCTGCCGCCGATTTCGATATGGTATCCAATCCGGAATTCCTGCGCGAAGGCTCGGCCATCGAGGATTTCATGCATCCTGACCGCGTAGTGGTCGGTGCTGAAAGTATCCGTGCCCGCGAATGTATGGAGCGCCTCTACCGCCCGCTGTCGATGAAGGGCGCGCCGGTGCTGTTCACCGGCATCGAGACGGCGGAGCTTATCAAATATGCTGCCAACGCCTTTCTGGCGACCAAGATCATGTTCATCAACGAGATGGCCGACATCTGCGAGCGGGTAGGGGCCAATATCGAGCAGGTGGCAGACGGCATCGGCCTCGACAAACGCATTGGCCGCTCTTTCCTCAATCCCGGCCCCGGCTATGGCGGCTCCTGCTTCCCCAAGGATACACTGGCGCTGGTCAAGATCGCCGAAGAAGCGGGCGCGCCCACGCGCATCGTGGAGACGGTCGTGGCCGCGAACGAAGATCGCAAGCACCGCATGGTCGAGAAGATCATCGCGGCGGCGGGCGGCAGCGTCGAGGGCAAGACCATCGCGCTGCTGGGTGTCACCTTCAAGCCGGGCACGGACGACATGCGTGATGCTCCCAGCCTCGTCATCGTGCCGGGACTGCTGCGGCAGGGCGCGCGCATCCGCGCCTATGATCCGGAAGGCATGGAGGAGGCGAAAAAACTTCTTCCCACCGACGGCATCGACTGGTGCAAAGGCGCGTATGAGGCCATGGAGGGAGCAGATCTTCTGGTACTGCTCACCGAGTGGAACGAATTTCGCGGGCTGGATATGAACGAGATACGTACCCGCCTGCGTACGCCGCTGGTGGTGGATCTTCGTAACGTCTGGCAGCCGGAGGATATGCGCGCGTCGGGGCTGCGCTATGTGTCTGTGGGAAGGCATTAGGGGCTAGGCATTAGGCGTCAGGTGTTATACGTTCGAACTGCCCCCTAATCCCTAACCCCCAATGCCTAATGCCTAACCTCTACTCCATCCCCCCCAGCGTACCCTTCGCCGATGCACTGGCGGAAGGGATGCTCTCGCGCTATGGCGGCGGCGATGGTCTCGCATTATCGCGTGCGATGGTTCTGTTGCCCAGCCGCCGCGCGGCGCGCAACCTACGGGAAGCGTTCCTGCGCGCAACGGATGGCACGCCCACATTGCTCCCGCGCATGATTCCTGTCGGCGAGGTGGATGAGGGCGAATTGCATCTGACGCTGGATGCCGGGGAAGAGCTGAGTCTGCCGCCCGCTATTTCTCCGATGCGGCGGCGTCTGCTATTGGCCAACCTCGTGCGCGGATGGTATCGCGCGAAGCATCAGGCATCGCAGCCGATGGATCAGGCCGTGCGGCTGGCGGCGGAGCTGGCACGGCTCATCGACGACGTGCAGCGCGAGCAACTCGATTTTGCCGCGCTGAAGGATCTCGCGCCGGAGGAATACGCCGCGCACTGGCAGGAGACACTCACGTTTCTGGGCATCGTCACCGACCAGTGGCCGAATATCCTGAAAGAGCATGATCTGCTCGACCCGGTCGAACGCCGCAATCGCCTGCTGGAAACGCAAGCGCGGCAGTGGAAATCGTACCCACCCGCATATCCCATCATCGCCGCTGGCTCGACGGGGAGCATTCCAGCCACCGCTGCGCTACTCAAGGTGGTGACGCGCCTGCCGCAGGGAATGCTGGTGCTACCCGGCCTCGATACGCAGATGGATGACGCCTGCTGGGACGCGCTGGAAGCATCGCACCCGCAATTCGGGATGAAGCAGTTGCTTCAGCATATCGCCGTCGCGCGCAACGAGGTCGAAGCATGGACGCCTCCGCGCGATGCAGCGCGCGAGCGGCTCATTTCAGAAGTGATGCGCCCGGCCTCGCAGACGGCAGGCTGGCGGCAGATGAAACTGGATGTGAAGGGGGCAGGCCTCTCCCGCGTGGATTTCTCCACGCTGCATGAGGAAGCCGCCGGCATTGCGCTGATGATGCGCGAGGTACTCGATACTCCCGGCAAGACCGTGGCGCTGGTCACCCCCGATCGCGCGCTGGCGCGGCGCGTGGTGGCGGCGCTGTTGCGTTTCGGCGTGGCGGCGGACGATTCCGCCGGGCAACCGCTGGCGCTGACGCGGGCCGGGACGTTCCTGCTATTGCTGGCCGACGCGGCGGACGCGCATTTCGCTCCTGTGCCGTTGCTGTCGCTGCTCAAGCATCCGCTCTGTGCGGGCGGATATAAGCGCATCGCGCATCTGGAGCATACGCGCGCGCTGGAGCGCCTGTTGTTGCGCGGCGTGCGTCCCGCGAGCGATCTTTCCGGGCTGAAGGCGTGCCTCGCGTCGGAGAAGCATGCGTCGACCGAATTACGCCAGTGGTTCACGCGCATCGCGGCGCTGCTGGAGGAATTTGCCGCGATGATCGGGCGTTACGACCGGCAGGGCATCCCGGCGGAGCGACTACTGGCCGCGCATCTGGCGGCGGCGGAAGCGCTGGCTGCCACCGATGAGGAAAGCGGCGCGACGTGGCTCTGGGAGAAAGATGACGGAGAGGCGCTTTCCGCATTCATGGAATCCTTGCAGGCCCATGCAGCTGCGATGGGGCATATCGACGCCACCTATTATGCCGGGCTGCTACGCGAATTGCTGGGCGGCGAAACCTACCGTCCGAAATACGGACTGCATCCGCGCGTGAAGATACTGAGCCCGATGGAAGCGCGCATGCTCCATGCCGATCGGGTGGTACTGGGTGGGCTGAACGAAAAGACCTGGCCATCAGAGGCCGCCGGCGATCCGTGGATGAGCCGCCCGATGCGGCTGGCGTTCGGATTGCCGGATGTCACGCGCAGTATCGGCCTGTCGGCGCACGACGTGGCGACGCTCATGTGTGCGCCGGAGGTCATCCTCACGCGCGCCGAGAAAGTGGATGGAACTCCTACCGTGCCATCGCGCTGGCTGCTGCGTCTGGATGCGGTGCTCTCGGTGGCGGGGGCGCCGGATGCGCTACGACCGGAAAAGCCATGGCGGGAGTGGGCGGTGGAGCTCGACCGCATTGCCGCGCAGGAATCGCTAAGCCCACCTGCACCCGTGCCGCCGCTGGCGGCGCGCCCCCGCACGCTTTCGGCGACGCAGGTGGAAACCCTGATGCGCGATCCTTACGCCATCTACGCCACACACATTCTGAAGCTGAAAGCACTCGACGCGCTCGACGAAGATCCCGCAGGCGCGGATTTCGGCAGCCTCATCCACCGGGCGCTGGACAGGTACGTGAAGGCTCACGCGACCATTGCGCCGGATGCGTGGTTGGATACGCTGTTGGACTATGGCCGCGAAGAATTCGGCGACTGGCTGGAACGCCCGTCCATCGCCGCCTTCTGGTGGCCGCGCTTCGAGCGCATCGCGGCATGGTTCGTGGAGGCGGACGCCGCACGGCGGCAGGCAGGGGCGGAGGTGCTGTCGGAACTGAATGGCGAGTATCGTTTTGCTGCCCCGGCGGGCGACTTCCTGCTTATCGCTCGCGCCGACCGCATTGAGCGCAAGGCTGACGGCACGGCGGCGATCATCGATTACAAGACCGGCACAATGCCCACGGGAAAGGCGGTGGAGCAGGGGCTCTCCAGCCAGTTGCCGCTGGAGGCGCTGATTCTGGGCAACGGCGGATTTCCGGGTGTTCCGGCATCCGCCACTGGTGAGCTGTCCTACTGGCAGGTCAAAGGCGGCGACCCGGCCGGGGAAGAGAATCCCCTGAAACTCGATATACCCGGGGCATTAGAGGCCGCGCGCACAGGGCTGGAAGCCCTCATTGCCGCCTTCGATGATCCCACCACGCCCTACCTCGCCAACCCCGACCCGGCGCGGGAGTCATCATACAATGATTACGCCCATTTGGAGCGGTTGAAAGAGTGGGGTTCTTAGAAAAAGGCGCACATCCCGGACGCCTGAAGGGCGATCCGGGACCTCACCACGGGATCCCGGATCTTCGCGGTCTGCGACCGCTTGTCCGGGATGTGAGTTTGGGGCGGTTTCCCCCACCTTTCCCCGTTGCTTAACGGGTGTTTACCTGCTAGAAAATGGGTACAAAAAAATAAGGGGGTTACGCCTTGTCCGATACCATCGCCGATCATTCCGAGATTCTTCCGATTTCCATCGAGCAGGAGATGAAGACCTCCTACCTCGATTACGCGATGAGCGTGATCGTGAGCCGCGCGATACCGGATGTGTGCGACGGGTTGAAGCCGGTGCATCGCCGCATTCTCTATGCGATGGCGGAATCGGGCTGCGACTTTAATAAACCTTACAGAAAGTCCGCGCGTATCGTCGGTGAAGTGATGGGTAAATACCACCCGCACGGCGACTCGGCGATCTATGACGCGTTGGTGCGTATGGCGCAGGATTTCTCGATGCGCCTGATGCTGGTGGACGGGCAGGGTAACTTCGGATCGATGGACGGCGACAAGGCCGCCGCGATGCGTTACACCGAGTCACGCCTCGCCAAGGCCGCGCACGCGCTGCTGGGCGACATCGACAAGAACACGATATCCTTTCAGGACAATTACGACGGCTCCGAAAAAGAGCCTATGGTACTCCCGGCGCAAGATCCCAACCTGCTGGTGAACGGCGCGGGCGGTATCGCGGTGGGCATGGCGACCAACATCCCGACGCATAATCTGGGCGAGGTCATTGACGCCTGCTGCATGTATCTTGATAACCGCGACGTCACCATCGAAGAGCTGATGGAGGTCATTCCCGGCCCGGATTTCCCGACCGGCGGCATCATCATGGGGCGATCGGGCATCCATTCGGCATTCTCGACGGGCCGTGGCTCGGTGGTCATCCGCGCGAAGACGCGCATTGAGAATATCTCCGGCGGGCGAGAGGCCATCATCATCGAGGAAATTCCCTATCAGGTGAATAAGTCTCGCATGATCGAGCAGATCGCCGACCTCGTGCGCGACAAGCGCGTCGAGGGCATCTCCGACCTACGCGACGAATCCGACGGCGAGGGCGTGCGCGTGGTCATCGAAACCAAGAAGGACGCACAGGCCGACGTCATCCTCAACCAGCTGTTCAAATTCACGCCGCTACAGACCAGCTTCGGCGTCAATATGCTGGCGCTCAATCGTGGCCGTCCGCAGTTGCTGGCGCTCAAGGATGTCATCGTCGCCTTCATCGATTTCCGCGAAGAAGTTATCACCCGCCGCACCGCGTTCCTGCTCGGCAAGTCCCGCGATCGCGCCCATGTGCTGATCGGCTTGGCGATGGCCGTAGCGAATATCGACGAGGTCATCAAGGTGATCCGCCATTCCGCCGACCCGGTGATCGCCAAGGAAGAGCTGATGGCGCGCGAGTGGAACGCGGGCGACGTGCTGCCGCTCATCAACCTCGTGGAGGATTCCGGGAATCTTGTGGTAGCGGGAAAATGCCGCTTCACCGAGGCACAGGCCAAGGCCGTGCTGGAACTGCGCCTGCAACGCCTGACCGGGTTGGAGCGCGAGAAGATCGACGGCGAGCTGAACGGCCTCGCCGATGAGATAAAAGAATATCTCTCTATTCTCGCGTCGCGTGAGAAACTGCTGGGCATCCTGCGTGCCGAGCTGCTTACCATGAAAACGGAATTCGCCACCCCACGCCGCACCGAGATACAGGAAAGCGAATACGACGAGGACGTCGAAGACCTCATCGCGCGCGAGGATATGGTTGTCACCGTCACCATGGGCGGTTACATCAAGCGTGTGCCGCTGGCTACGTATCGCGCACAGCGTCGCGGTGGCAAGGGCCGCTCGGCCATGTCCATGCGCGAGGAGGACATCACCACCGAGCTGTTCGTGGCCAATACGCATACGCCCGTGCTGTTTTTCTCGAACAAGGGCAAGGTGTACCGCCTGAAAGTATACAAACTGCCCATTGGCTCGCCGCAATCGCGCGGCAAGGCGCTGGTCAACGTATTCCCGCTCGAAGCGGGCGAGACCATCACTACCTTCATGCCGCTGCCTGAGGAGGAGAATCTCTGGGATCAGCTCAACGTCATCTTCTCGACGGCCAAGGGGAACATCCGCCGCAACGACCTGTCGGATTTCCACAGCATCCGCGCCAACGGCAAGATCGCCATCCGCATGGACGAGGACGACCGGCTGGTGGGGGTCAGCACCTGCACCGAGGACGACCACATCCTGCTGGCGGCGCGTTCGGGCAAGTGTATCCGCTTCCCCGTGCATAAGGTGCGCGTGTTCAAGAGCCGCACGTCCGACGGCGTGCGCGGCATGAAGCTCGCTGAGGACGACAAGGTGATCTCCATGACCATCCTGCGCGGCGCGGACATCGACATCGAGGAGCGCATGGCGTATCTGAAGCACGCCAACGCGGCGCGGCGCGGCGAGAAGGCCGAAGTGGGCCTTTCCGACGACCGCCTGCGCGAGATCGCGCAGAACGAGGAATTCATCCTCACCATCACTGAGAACGGTTATGGTAAGCGCACCTCGGCCTACGAATACCGCGTCACCAACCGTGGCGGTTCGGGCATCGTGAACATCGAGACTTCCGAGCGCAACGGGCAGGTGGTGGCGAGCTTCCCCGTCGAGGACAAGAACGACATCATCCTGATGACCGATCAGGCGAAGGTGATCCGCTGCCCCGTGCGCGACATCCGCATCGCGGGCCGCAACACGCAGGGCGTGACCATCTTCAACACCTCGGACAAGGAGGTGGTGGTTTCTGCCACGCGCATCGTCGACGAAGGCGGCGAAGGCGTCGAGGGATTGGAGGGCGCGGAAGGTGGTGAAGCGCTCACTGACGCTGCGGATACGGCGCTTCAGGAACCCGGCAACGAATAGCGGCGGCGGCGATGGAGCGTATCGGTATTTACCCCGGCACTTTTGACCCCATCACGCTGGGGCATATGGACATCATCCGGCGCTCGCTGGGGCTGGTCGATCGGCTGGTGCTGGCGGTCGCTGCCGATACCGACAAGAGTTGCCTGTTCTCGCTCGAAGAGCGCCGCCAGATGGCGGAATACGAGATCGAGCAGCTTCCCGTGGCCGAGCACAAGCGCATCGAAGTGCGGCCCTTTGCGGGGTTGCTGGTAGGCTTCGCGCGCGAGGTAAATGCGACAATTATCATTCGGGGCTTGCGCGCAGTATCGGATTTCGAGTACGAATTCCAGATGGCCTGCATGAATTCGCGGCTCGATGACGGCATGGAGACAGTATTTCTTCCTGCGGCCGAGAGCATGCAATTCGTGTCGTCGCGGTTCATCAAGCAGGTGTGCCGCTTGGGGGGCGACATTTCCAGCATGGCCTCGGAACGCGTGGCGGAGCATTTGCGGAGCTATTTCGCAAAGATGGATGCCTAACAATAATAACAGGAGAATATATGAAGTCTTGGATCAAGAAATTATTACTCATAACAGGGATGATGATCATGGCAAGTAGCACGGCCCGGGCAGCGGATCCGGAGAACACATTGTATTTAGACCTGAAGGACGGTCGCGTGGTCATCGAGCTGCGCCCCGATCTGGCGCCCAAGCATGTGGCGCGCATCAAGGAGCTGACGCGCAAGGGTTTCTATGACGGCATTGTGTTCCATCGCGTGATCGAGGGCTTCATGGCGCAGACGGGCGACCCGACCGGAACCGGCACGGGTGGCTCGGGCCAGAATCTCCCGGCGGAATTCAACGATGCGCCGCATATTCGTGGCACGGTGTCGATGGCGCGCGCCAATGACCCGAACAGCGCCGACAGCCAGTTCTTCATCTGCTTCGCGGATGCGCGCTTCCTCGATAAGCAGTACACGGCATGGGGCAACGTGACGAGCGGCATGGAGTTCGTGGATAAGATCGCGCGCGGCGAGCCGCCTGCGAATCCCGACAAGATTATCAAGATGCAGGTCGCTGCCGACGTGAAATGATAAGTTCCCTCTCCCGTAGGGGGAGGGCTAGGGTGGGGGCGTTGTAGCGCGATAGCGTTTCCTCGCGCCCCCCTCCCATCCTCCCCCTGCGGGGGGAGGGGAAAGGAATGCACCATGCCAACACCTCTCGAAGCCGATAAGCATAAATACAAGATCGAGCTGCGCGCCGGTATGCGCCCGGATTTCACCATTGACCAGCATTGGGAGAATTACAGCGCGGACGATCATGCCGTCTGGCGCGAGCTGTTCCACGGATTGGAAAAACTGCTGCCGGGTCGCGCCTGTAACGAGTTCCTGGCGGGGCTGGAGGAGCTGGGCATTGCGGCGGATGGCGTCCCCCATTTCGACCGCCTGAGCGACATCATGGAGAAGAAGACCGGCTGGCGTATCGTCGCCGTGCCGGGGGCCGTACCGGGCGAGATATTCTTCGAGCACCTCGCCAATCGCCGTTTCCCGGTCACCGACTGGATGCGTAACCGCTCGAATATGGCCTACCTGCAAGAGCCGGATTGCTTCCACGACATCTTCGGCCATGTGCCGCTGCTGGTGAACCCGGTGTTCGCCGACTATATGGAAGCCTACGGCAAGGGCGGGTTGCGCGCGATGCAGCTCAAAGGCATCAAAAAGATCGGGCGGGTCTACTGGTATACCGTGGAATTCGGCCTCATCCAGACCGATGAGGGGTTGCGTATCTGCGGCGCGGGGATATTATCCTCGCCCAAGGAGTCGGTCTATGCGCTGGAAAGCGACAAGCCCTCGCGCGAGCGATTCAACCTCAAGCGCGTGATGCAGACGGATTTCCACATCACCGACCTGCAGGAAATATACTTCGTTATCGACAGCTTCGAATCGTTATTTGAAGCGACCTATCAGGATTTTGCGCCGATCTATGCCGAGTTGCAGGGCGCGCCGGTCTACCGGCCCCAGCACTTGCTGCCGACGGACGAGGTCATCTCGCGCGGCACGGCAGCCATCGATTATACGGGAGAATGACATGAGTCTTACCGAGAAAACATGCGTATCGTGCGAAGGCGGCCTGCCGGCGCTGACAGAAGCCGAGGCCAAGGCGATGTTGCCGCAGGTTCCCGGCTGGCAGGTGACCGACGGTGGCGCGTGGCTCAAGCGCAGCTATACCTTTAAGAACTGGAAACAATCCTTTGAGTTCGTTGGCAAGCTGAGTGTGCTTGCCGAGTCCGAGAAGCATCACCCGGATGTCGAGTTCGGCTGGGGTTATTGCCGCATCTCGCTCCAGACCCACGCCATCGGCGGGCTTCACGAGAATGACTTCATCATGGCGGCGAAGATCAACGCGTTATAAAGACCCGTCATCCTGCGCGAAAGCGCAGGATCTCTGAATGAGTGTGCGGCATGAGATCCTGCGGCTTGACCGCAGGATGACGGGATTTTTTCAGAACAGATCAATATCGTCATTGGCTTTTTTCCTGTCCGGCGTATCCGGCGAGAGGCCGAGCGCGGCGGGATTCTCGATATAGCCATGCTCCAGTAGGTGATGGACGAATTTGCGTTGCAGGTCGCCGAGATTAAGCAGACCCATCAGGTGCTTGGCGAAGTCCATGTCCAGCTTGCTGCGCTCATGCGCGCGGTCAAGCGCGGAGGCGGTTTCGTCGACCTCGCGTTGCAGATACTCGATCACCGCATGCAGTATGTTGATGGTAATGACCAGATTCTGCGACACGCGATCCTGAAACTGCAGGCCCATGATGGCGCGCCCGAGCGCATCGGCAAGCGGGCCGGATGCGCCGCCGTCGCCGAGCTGTGCCGCGATGCTGGAGAAGGCATCGCTCACGCTCTCGATATTATGCTCCATCAACTGCTTTACTTCCGGCAGCTGGGCGCGCAGCACTTCCAGCGCACAGATCTGCGATTCGGTGACACTCAGCCAATTCTTCAGCAGGCCGTGCGGCGTTACCGTGCCCGCCAATGGGCTTATCTGTGGGGACGGTGTTGCGGTCATGGCGCTAGCCGGAATTGCAGACTTTACTTACCGCGCGCGAGAGTATCTCGGGGTTGAACGGCTTCACGATCCAGCCCGTGGCCCCGGCCTGTTTGCCTGCCTGTTTCACGTTGTCGCCGTCCTCGGTGGTGAGCACCAGAATGGGAGTAAAGCGCGCCAGCTCGCTGCCGCGCAGCATGCGGATAAGCTCGATACCGTCCATGTTCGGCATGTTGATGTCGGTGATGATAACGTCCATCTTTTTGCGCTGGGCGATCTCCAGCGCCTCCACGCCGTCCTTGGCGAGTTCTACCTCGAACCCTTCCTTTTTCATAGCGATGGACACCATGTTACGCATGGTAAGCGAGTCATCCACGATCAACGCATGTCTTGCCATAGCCTGCCTCTCCTTGGCGTTGTGAGTGCATCATGGCTACAACTTTAAGTTGCTTTTATTTTTTATGCAACCATTTGTTGTGGGGTGGGAAGGGGAAATCTACGGCAGGTCGATGACCAGTAACTCGCAATCCTCAGTGGCGTCGATGCGTAATTCGGATTCATTGCGTATCTCGGCGCTGTCGCCCTGCCGGATGAGCTGCCCGTTAACGGCGAACTGTCCGTCCGATGCGATGACATACACGCGCCGGTTAGGATCGATCTCGTAGGCGGTGCTTTCGTTTTCGCGCAGCTTTGCGCCATAGAGCGCGGCGTCCTGATAGATGAACAGCGCCCCGGCCTGTGCGTCCGACGAGCGGCCCGAGGCCAGCAGCGTCAGTTCTCCATGCTTGCTTTCGTCCGGAAATTTACGCGCCTCCCAGCGCGGCTGCACGCCTTTGCGGTTGGGCTCGATCCAGATCTGGAACAGCGTGGTGTTCGTATCCTCAAAATTATGTTCGGCGTGGACGATGCCCGTGCCTGCCGACATCACCTGCACGTCACCTGCCACCGTGCGCCCGTGGTTGCCGAGGCTGTCCTTATGCGTGATCGCACCCGAGCGCACATAGGTGATGATCTCCATGTCGCGGTGCGGGTGCATGTCGAAACCGCTGTGCGGCAGGATAGTGTCGTCGTTGACCACGCGCAGCGGGCCGAAATTCAGCCGCTTGGGGTTATAATAATGGCCGAAGCTGAAATGGTGGCGCGAATCCAGCCAGTCCATCTCCACATGCCCATGCTCTTCGAGGGGGTGTATGCGTATCATGTTCCACATATAGGACATTCCCTCTGGATTTTAAAGGGCTGTTGCGCTGCGGAAAGTCCATTGCTTGCGCCTGCCGGTTTTCCCCTGTAAAACAATCGATAAATAAATAACGCTTCATACAGGGGGGCGAAGATGGCTGGTGAACGTGCGATGCCGTGGGTGGACGGCCTGACCATCGGTCAGGTATTGGCCGAGACCGCGTGCAAGTTTCCCGGCAATGATGCACTGGTATTCCCGCAATTCAATCTGCGTATGAATTACGCGGCACTCGACCGCACGGTGACGGCGCTGGCCAAGGGTCTGCTCGCGGTCGGCATAAAGCCCGGCGAGCATGTGGCCGTGTGGGCCACGAATATTCCCGAATGGCCGATGTTGCAGCTGGCGACCGCGCGCATCGGCGCGGTGCTGGTGACCATCAACCCGGCCTATCGCCCGTTCGAGCTGAAATATGCGCTGGAGCAGAGCGACAACGTCGCGCTGTTCCTTACAGATAAGTTCAAGACCTCCAGCTATTACGATATTTTTGCTGAAGTATGCCCGGAGCTTTCCACCAGCAAACCCGGAAGCCTGAAGGCCGCGAATTTCCCCAAGCTGCGTACCGTGGTGGCGATGAAAAGCAACGGGCCGCAGGGCATGCTGTCATGGAGCGAGGTGCTGGAGCAGGGCAAGTCGGTGTCCGATGCGGAGCTGGCGAAGGTCACACAGGCGCTCAAGGCCTCCGACCCCATCAACATCCAGTACACCTCAGGCACGACAGGATTCCCCAAGGCGGCGCGGCTCACGCATCGCAATATCCTGCTCAACGCCTATTACGTCACCGGCTGCCAGAATATCACTGAGCGCGACCGCATGTGCGTGCCTGTGCCGTTCTACCATTGCTTCGGCTGTGTGATGGGTTCGCTAGGCGCGGTGGTGCGCGGCGCGGCGATGGTGGTTCCCGCCGAGTATTTCACCCCCGTGGCGACTCTGGACGCCATCGAGAAGGAGCGCGCCACGACCATCTACGGCGTGCCGACCATGTTCATCGCCATGCTGGAAGATGCCAGCTTCAAGGGCCGCGACCTGAAATCGCTCCGTAGCGGCATCATGGCGGGCAGCCCGTGCCCCATCGAGGTGATGAAGCGCGTCATCCACGAGATGGGCGCGAAAGAGATCACCATCGCCTACGGCCAGACGGAAACCTCGCCGGTGCTGACGCAGACCACGGTGAACGATCCCATCGAGCTGCGGGTGGAAACCGTCGGGCCGCCGCTGCCGGGCGTCGAAGTGAAGATTATCGACCCCGAAACCGGCGCGGAGCTGGGCGACAATCAGCAAGGCGAGCTCTGTGCGCGCGGGCACTGCAATATGCTGGGCTATTACAAGAACCCGGAAGGCACGGCCAAGACCATCGACACGGACGGCTGGGTGCATACCGGCGACCTTGCCATCCGCAGGCCGGAGGGATATTACAAAATTACGGGACGCATGAAGGATATGGTCATCCGTGGCGGCGAGAACATCTACCCGCGCGAGATCGAGGAATTCCTGTTCACGCATCCATCGGTGAAGCAGGCCTCGGTGGTGGGCGTCCCGGACGATAAATACGGCGAGGAACTCTGCGCCTGGATACAACTGCACGAAGGCGCAGCGGCCAATGCCGAGGAGATACGCGCCTTCTGCAAGAGCAACCTCGCGCATTACAAAGTGCCGCGCTA
>JADZBT010000147.1 GCA_020851915.1 Alphaproteobacteria bacterium
CCGGCGCGTCCTCGTGGGCCTTGAGTTTGCCTTTGCCGGGGATGCGGGCGGGGACTTTTTTGCCGGTGAATTTGCCGCTCCACTTTTCCCAGTCCGGCCACCAGGAGCCGGGGGTTTCCGCCGCTGATTCGAGCCAGCGGTCGGGCGATTCGGCCTTCGCGGCGTCGTTCACCCAGTAGCTGTATTTTTTCTTCGCGGGCGGATTCACCACGCCCGCCACATGGCCCGATCCCGCCAACACGAAGCGGCTGGGCCCGCCCAGCAGCGCGCGCGTCTTGTAGGTGGATTGCCACGGCGCGATATGATCCTCGCGGGTGGAGAGGATATAGGCCGGGGTCTTTATTTTGCTGAGGTCGATCTTCACGCCGCCGATGGTGATGCCGCCCGGATCCTTCAGGCGATTCTCGATATACATCTTCCGCAGATAGAAGCTATGCATCTTGCAGGGTAGCCGCGTGTTGTCGGAATTCCAGTAGAGCAGGTCGAACGGGAAGGGGTCTTTCCCCAGCAGGTAATTATTCACCACGAACGACCAGATGAGCTCATTGGCGCGCAGCATATTGAAGGTGGTGGACATCTCGCTGGCATCGAGATAGCCGCGCGCCTGCATGCGCTCCTCAAGCGCCGTCACCTGCTCGTCATCGATGAACACGCCGAGCTGCCCCGGCTCCGCGAAATCGATCATCGTCGTGAGGAAGGTCGCCGCCTTGATGCGGTCATCGCCCTTCGCCGCCATCCACGCCATGGTGATAGCAAGCAACGTGCCGCCCAGGCAATAGCCCGCAGCCAGCACCTCGCGTTCGCCGGTCGCCTGTTCGATGGCATCGAGCGCGGCCAGCGCGCCCTTGGTCATGTATTCGTCAAATGTGACATCGCGGTGGTGCTCGTCCGGATTCACCCACGACACCACGAACACGGTGTAGCCCTTGTCCACCATGTATTTCGCCATGGAATTCTCCGGCGACAGGTCGAGGATGTAGAACTTGTTGATCCATGCCGGAATGATGAGCAGCGGGCGCTGATGCACCTCCTTGGTGGTAGGCGCATACTGGATAAGCTCCATCAGCTCGTTGCGGAACACCACCTTGCCGGGCGTCGCGGCGATATTCTCGCCGGGATGGAAGGCCTTGTAATCCGTCATGCTGATGGCGAGCTTGCCGTGCCCACGGCGCAGGTCGGTGAGAAAATTCTTCATGCCGCGCACGAGGTTCTCGCCGTTGCTCTCCAGCGTCGCCTTCATCACCTGCGGGTTGGTCGCCGCGAAATTGCTGGGCGACATGGCATCGACGAACTGCTTGGTATAGAAATCCACTTTCTTGGCGATCTGCGGATCGAGCCCCTCCACCTCTTGCACCGACTGCATGATGCTCTGCGACGTGAGCAGGTAGGCCTGCTGGATGAAATGGAACAGCGGGTTCTGCGCCCAGGCGTCGTCACGGAACCGGCGGTCGGAGGACGGCGCGGATTCCGGGGCCTGCCCCATGAATTGCTGCGCGGCGTCCTGCCAGAGATTCATGTAATTCTGCCAGAGATCGGCCTGCGATTTCAGCAGGCGGGAGGGATCAGAAAATAACTGCGCGTAGAACTCCATGAACGCATTACCCACCGACGGCGGTGGCGCGGCGCTGATGCCCTCCATCGCCGGGGTGGCGAACAACTCCTGCACGATCTGCTGATACTGCTCAGATGCGTCCTGCATGTTGCGCGCGAACGCGTCTGCGGCCTGTTGGGTGCGTGGCATGATATATCTCCCCCTCCGTGGGTTATACCCGGGGGGCGGTATGACCGCAAACTCTATTTGCATAATAGCCGGGTTTCGCGCTATACAGGGGCGGGGATTTTGAATCATCTATTTCGGGGCGGGGACATGCATATGCACAAGCTTTTCATGGCGGGTTTGACCGCATCGGCGATAGCGTTAACCGCAGGAATGGCGGCGGCTTCAGACGGTGAGAGCGCGTACAACGTCCGTCGCGCGCCTACCTATAACGCCGCAGCCGGAGCGCCGATGCCGCCCGTGCCGAATGCCGCCGTCGCACCCTCCGGCGAGGAAGGGGATTCCAGCGCCGATGCGGGGTTCAAATCTCCGCAGCGTACCGAGGATCCCGGCCTGTGGGGCGGCATCAAGAGTGGCTTCAGCAGCATGGGCCGAAGCGCAGGCGTCGTCGCAGGAAAAGTGAAGGGAACCTTCAGCGAGGAAGAGCCGTTACCGCAGCGGCGCGCACCTGCGGGAAATATGGACATCAATGCCGCGCCCGCCGGTCAGGCGATGATGGCCCCTCCTCCGGGCATGGCCCCGATGCCGCCTGCCCCTCCGGGTGAATTCGGCGATATGCCGATGCCGCCGCAGGCAGGATCTCCCGTAACACCACTGGCCGGGATGGATTCCATCCCGCCATTGCCGCCACAGCCACAGACCACCGGCGGGGAGTTCCCCGACCTCGGCTCCGTGCCGCCTCCCCCGCCTCCGGGCATGGAGGCCATGCAGAGCCGCGACGCGATGATGGCCGACCGCGAGGCGCGCATGGCCGCGCAGATGGAGGCCGAAGCCGAGCGCATGAAGTCCGCGCCTCAGGCAGGCGGAGCCGGATGGGAAACCTATCCGCGTCAGCCGATGGGCAGCGCCGCCCCTTCCGCAGGCGGAACCATGGACATCCCGCCGCCACCGCAGGTGGCGTCCGTGCCGGATGATCTCTACACGCTTCCGTCGCAGCAGGTGCACCTGAGGGCGCCGTCCAGCATGCCGCACGCCATGCGCCAGCTTCCTGAATCCCGTTACGCGGCACGCCGCGCACGGGAGCGGGGACGGCATTCCGGCGCCTACTGATCTCTTTTGCTTACGGAGAATGATTGATGACGGACACGCCGCCACTTCGCGTTGCTATTGCCGGTCTGGGAACGGTCGGCGCGGGCACGGCGCGTCTGCTCGCGGAGCGGGCGTCCGACCTTGAGAAAAAATGTGGGCGCGCGTTGCGGCTGGGCGCGGTATCGTCGCGCGACCGCACAAAAGATCGCGGCGTTTCGCTGGGTGGCATCGCCTGGCATGACGACGCCATGGCATTGGCCCGCGACCCGAATGTGGACGTGGTGGTGGAGCTGATCGGCGGATCGGATGGCATCGCCAGAACGCTGGTTGAAGCCGCACTCGCCAACGGCAAGCATGTCGTCACCGCCAACAAGGCGCTGATCGCGCATCACGGCGCGGCGCTCGCGGCGCTCGCCGAATCCAAGGGCGTGGCGCTGCAATTCGAGGCGGCCGTCGCCGGGGGTATCCCCATCGTCAAGGCCTTCAAGGAGGGCCTCGCCGCCAACGGCATCAAGCGCGTGGTAGGTATTCTGAACGGCACATGCAACTACATCCTCGACCAGATGCAGCAGACCCGCCGCAGCTTCGGCGACGTGCTGAAAGAGGCACAGGAGAAAGGCTATGCCGAAGCCGATCCCGCCTTCGACGTGGACGGCATCGACACCGCGCACAAATTGGCCATCCTCACCAGTCTCGCATACGGAACGAAACCGGATATTGCGTCGGTCTATATCGAAGGCATCCGCCACATCACCTTCGACGATATCGAATACGCGCAGGAATTAGGCTATCGCATCAAGCTGCTGGGGATAGCGCGCCCGACGGAGCACGGCATCGAGCAGCGCGTGCATCCCTGCATGGTCGCGGCCAGCCAGCCGCTGGGCCAGATACCCGGCGTCTACAACGCCATCGAAACCGAAGGCGATTTCGTCGGCAACGCGCTGTTCGAGGGACGCGGCGCGGGCGCGGGCCCCACAGCGTCAGCGGTAGTGGCCGACCTCATCGACATCGCGCGCGGGCACATCACCTCCCCGTTCGGCGTGAAGGCGGCAGCGCTCACTGCCATCGCGCCCGCCCCCATCGATCGCCATCAGGGCGCGTACTACATGCGTATTCAGGCCCTCGACAAGCCGGGCGTGCTGGCCTCCGTCAGCACCGTGTTCTTCGAGGAAGGCGTGTCCATCGAATCCTGCCTGCAGCGCGGGCATAATCCCGGCGAGCCGGTGCATCTTGCGATCATCACGCATGTCACGCGCGAGTCTTCCATGGCGAAAGCCCTTGAACGAATCGCGAAACTCGCAAATATTATGGAATCCCCGCATATGATAAGGATCGAGCCGCTATGAGTTTCGCCGCACGCCGCGCCAAGGAAGATTCCGAGAGCCTGACCCTCGACCGTAACCTGGCACTGGAAGCCGTGCGCGTGACCGAGGCCGCCGCACTCGCCTGCTCGCGTTGGATGGGTCGCGGCGACGAGAAGGCCGCCGATCAGGCCGCCGTCAACGCCATGCGCCGCGCGCTGAACCTGCTGCCCATCGAAGGCACGGTGGTGATCGGCGAAGGCGAGCGCGACAAGGCGCCGATGCTCTATATCGGCGAGAAGGTCGGCTGCTCCGGCCCCAAAGTGGACATCGCGCTCGACCCGCTCGAAGGCACGACCATCTGCGCGGTGGGCGGCCCGAACGCGCTGGCCGTCATCGCCTTCGCCGAAGAAGGCGGATTCCTGCATGCGCCGGACGTCTACATGAAGAAGATCGCCGTGGGCGGCGGGCTTCCCGACGGCGTGGTGAATCTCGACGACGCCCCCAAAAAGAACCTCAAGAGCCTCGCCAAAGCCAAGGGCTGCGACGTGTCGGATCTCGTGGTCATCATCCTCGACCGTCCGCGCCACGAAGAACTCATCGCGCAGGTGCGCGAGGCGGGCGCACGCATCCAGCTCATCCATGACGGCGACGTGGCAGGGGTCATCTCCACCTCGCGCCCCAACGCGGTGGGCGACATTTACATCGGCAGCGGCGGTGCGCCGGAAGGCGTGCTGGCAGCGGCGGCGCTGCGCTCCATCGGCGGGCAGATGCAGGGCAAACTCATCTTCCGCGACGAGGACGAAAAAGCCCGCGCGAGCCGCATGGGCATCACCGATTTCAGCCGCACCTACAGCGTCACCGACATGGCGAAGGGCGACGTGATGTTTGCCGCCACGGGCGTCACCAACGGCGCGATGCTGGACGGCGTGCGGCGCTTTGCGGGCGGCGCCACGACGCACTCCATCGTCATGCGCTCCAAGACCGGCACAGTGCGCGAGATCCGCGCCGAACACAATTTCGCCCGCAAGACCGACTGGTCAGCGGAAGACGAGAAATGATTATATCATTGCCCCCGTGCGCGCCTGCTGGCGCACACATGGGGCGCGGCTCAGGGCTGTGCGCGATCTGCTGACCGCGCCTGCGTACAAAAACAACATCTCCCCATCTTCCCCTCTCCCTCGAGGGAGAGGGTTGCGAAGGCTTAGCGAAGGCATCGCCTGAGCTTAGCCGCAGCTGGGTGAGGGGGCAGCCCATCGGAAAGCAGCACTATGACCACCGCCCACGCTCTTTCTTCCATAATCACCGAACCCGAAGCCCTCTTCGGTGTCACCGCATCGCTCACCGGCAGTCTATGGAAGGCCCGCGCCTGCGATGAGCGTCTGGCGCTGGCGCTTTCGCAGCGCCTGGACGTACCGGAGGTCATTGGCCGCGCGCTGGCCGCGCGCGGCGTCGGGCTCGATGATGCCGAGGGCTTCCTCACTCCCTCGCTGCGCCAGCATCTCCCCGACCCCTCCACGCTCAAGGACATGGACAAGGCAAGCGCCCGCATCGCCGACATCGTTCTGGCGGGAGGCGCGATCGGCATCTTCGGCGATTACGACGTGGACGGCGCCACCTCCACCGCGCTGCTTACGCGCTTTTTCCGCCATCTGGGCATCACAGCGCTGCCGCATATCCCCGACCGCATGAAGGAGGGCTACGGGCCCAACGCCCCCGCCCTGCTGGCGCTGAAGGACAAGGGCGCGCGCGCCGTCATCACCGTCGATTGCGGCACGGTCGCCTTCGAACCGCTGGCCGCAGCGAAGGATGCAGGCATCGAGGTCATCGTCGTCGATCACCATATCGGCGAGCCGCGCCTGCCGGACGTCTTCGCCGTCATCAACCCCAACCGCTTCGACGAAGACCGTGCGCTCGGGCATCTGGCTGCCGTGGGGGTCGCCTTCCTGCTGGTGGTGGCGGTCAATCGCTCCTTACGTGAACGAGGATTTTACAAATCGATTCCGGAACCGGATTTATTGCAATGGCTCGACCTTGTGGCACTGGGCACGGTCTGTGACGTGGTATCGCTCACCGGCCTCAACCGCGCTTTCGTGGCGCAGGGGCTGCGGATACTCGGCCAACGGCGCAATGCGGGCCTTGCCGCGCTCATCGACGTTGCGGGAGTCACCGAAGCCCCCGGTACATACCACGCCGGATTCCTGCTGGGCCCGCGCGTCAATGCCGGAGGCCGCGTCGGCGAAGCACCGCTGGGCGCGACCCTGCTCTCCACCGAGAATGCCGAGGAAGCGCGCCGCATCGCGGCACGGCTGCATGTCCATAATGCCGAGCGGCAGGCCATCGAAGCATTCGTGCAAGAGAGCGCGAGCGCCCAGATCGACCGGCTCGACCCATTGCCGCCGTTCGTCTGCGCGGTGGGCGAGGGTTGGCATCCGGGCGTCATCGGCATCGTCGCCGGACGCCTCAAGGAGCGCACCAACCGCCCCAGCGCCGTCATCGCACTGGAGGGTGGTATCGGCAAGGCCTCGGCCCGCTCCATCCCCGGTGTGGACTTAGGCGCCGCCATCACCGCCGCGCGCCATGCGGGATTGCTGCTCGCAGGCGGCGGCCACGCCATGGCGGCGGGGTTCACGGTGGAAGCCGATAAGATCCCCGCCCTGCTCGAATTCCTCAACGCCCGCCTGACCGCAGAGGTCGCCCGCCACGGCGCGGCGCGCGCGCTATCGCTGGACGGGATATTGTCGGTGGGCGGCATCACGCCCGCCCTCTCGGCCCGGATCGAGCAACTGGCTCCCTTCGGCGTCGGCAACCCGGAACCGCGTTTCGTGCTGCCGGAATGCCGCGTGCTCAACGCCGGCGTGGTGGGCGAGAACCACGTCCGCTGCATACTGGGCGACGGCGGTCTGGGCCGCTCCGCCAGCCCCGCCCGCATAAAGGCCATCGCCTTCCGCGCGCTGGGAACCCCGCTGGGCGACGCGCTCATCACCCCCCGCGCCCGCGCGCTGCACATCGCCGGCCACATCCGCATCAACCGCTGGCAAGGCCAGGAGAACGCGGAATTGCTCATCGACGACGCGGCGTGGGCGAAGTGAGCCCCGAATCCTTACAAAAGGCTTGATTTTAGAAGACGTAGCCTGTAGAGGTTTCAGTCCTTTTTGCCGCGACCCCTTCGTCTAGCGGTTAGGACACCACCCTTTCACGGTGGTAACACGGGTTCGATTCCCGTAGGGGTCGCCATCACCTTCAAGGGTCACACAAAATCAGTATGTTGTTGATACTTCTGGTGTTCCTCGCCTAAGCGAGGTACACACGAGAGGTACACACAGATGGGTTTTAGACGTATGCTCCCGCATGTAAAACCGAAAGGTAAAGGCGGCTGGTTGCGCTATCGCAGGCGTTACCCAAAGGAGCTTGTCAAGGTACTGGGCAAGAAGTTTCATGTAAAAGACCTCGGAACCCGTAGTTACGAAGAGGCCGAGGCACTAGCACAGGCTGAGAACGAGAAATGGCTTCGTATTGTGAAGGGTGCAGAGCTTAACGCTAGCATATCCCGCAGTGAACGCCTCAAGATTCTCCATGACCTGCAATCCTACAGGCTCTTGCCACCAGAAGCAGAGGATATAGACCCGTTCACGATAACAGATATTCG
>JADZBT010000148.1 GCA_020851915.1 Alphaproteobacteria bacterium
ATTACCTGATGCGCCACCGCCACTCCACGCCGTTCGAGATGTGCGAGATAAAATTCCATGTGAAGCTGCCGATGTTCGTGGCGCGCCAGTGGATCCGCCATCGTACCGCCAACGTGAATGAATATTCCGCCCGCTACTCGGTGCTGGATCGCGAGTTCTACGTGCCTGCGCCGGAACATCTGGCGGCGCAGTCGAAGGTGAATAATCAGGGGCGTGGCGACGTGCTGGCGGGGGCAGAGGCAGCACGGGCGCTGAAGTATCTGAAAGAGGACGCCACGCGCTGCTATGACCATTATCAGGAAATGCTCAACCTCGACGAGGTGGGCAATGTGCTGGATGAGAACCATCAGGGCCTCGCGCGTGAACTGGCGCGCATGAACCTGCCGGTGAATTTCTATACGCAATGGTACTGGAAGATCGACCTGCATAACCTGATGCATTTCATCTCGCTGCGCGCCGATCCGCACGCGCAGTACGAGATCCGCGTCTATGCCGACATCCTGCTCGATGTGCTGAAAAAATGGGTTCCCATCACGGCGGAGGCTTTCGAGAATCACCGCATGGGCGGCGTAGGGTTATCGCGCAATGCGCTCGATGTGGTGAAGCGCATGATACAGGGCGAGAAGGTGGAGCAGGAATCCACTGGCCTCAGCAAGCGCGAATGGGCAGAACTGATGGCGGTGCTGGGACGGGATTAACTCAGCACCCTGCCGACCGGTTGCTCGCGGAGGCGGGCGCTGACGACGGCGAGCAGCTTCGCGGTGCTGATGCGCGGCTCGTCGCGCACCACCGTGATGCCTTGTTCCTTTAGGTCTCGTTCCAAACCCGGTTCCTCGCTCTTGGTTAACCAGACACATTCGGGTTTATGGGGGGCATCCGGCTCATCGCGTATCGTATGCAGGACATCCACGCCCGTCATGCCGTGGTGTTTATGCGGCGTGTCTCCTGTGATGACCATATCGGCCTTCTCCCTATCGCAGCATGTAAGAACATCACCCGCAGCGATGGGCTCCTGAAATGAAATGATGCGGTAGCCCGCTTCCGCCAGTGCGCGCACCCGGTCTGCCTGAGCATCGACGCCGCTGTAATCGAGGACAATGATTGTTTTCATGGCGTTCTCGACGAGGCTATGCCCCTGCTTAAGGGTGGCGTCATAATACAGCGTATGGACGCCTGCCATTCTTAATCGGCCATGCAATGACTGGTCGGCACTATACCCTTCATCCGGCAGGCAGGCTTCATCCCAGAGAACGAGAGAGGTCTTTTTCAAGGCAGTTTGAAGCGCTGCGATGCTGTCTGCTTCTCCTCCGGCTTCCTGTAGTTTTTTTATAAAACCTACGCCAAGTGCTGTCGTAAGCACATCCCCTTCGCGTGCCCTGATTGCGAATTCCATCAGGGATTCCCCTGATCGTTCTGTTTGCATAGGGTCGGCTTTGGTAAGGCTGTCGCTGGCGATCAGCATGTCCGGCTTTTCGGTCAGGCACAGGGCGAGCGCCTCTTCCGCAGAGGTTGCTCGGTGCACGGTATGCCCTTGCTTGATGAGCGCCAGCGCCAGCGCGTGTACTTTCAGCGAGGTTGTGCTGTCAGGAGCCATGGCGGCGATGACGATGGTTTTCTTGTTACTATCGGACATGATGGCCCTCTTCCTGTACGGTTCGGCCACGAGATTAGCAGCGAAATATTGCCGAAATATTAAAGAAACCGGCAGTAGGGCACAGAATATGCCATGCCGCCAGTAATAGACGCTAACCTCTCCGCCGCACCCAGAACTGGTACATGCTGGCGAAGAGGTAGGGGTTGGCGGCTTCATAGGCATGCCAATTATCCAGCGAGGTGGCGTGGGGGTCGTCCGGGAAGGCCTCGCGATAGCGTTCGACTGGCGCGAAGGTCGGGAAGTCGAAGCCCAGGAATTCCAGCTGCAATTCATCCAGGATCTTTTTCAGTTGTGGGATGGTGAAGCGGTGTTCCTGCACGTGGAAAATGAGGTCGCGGCAGGAGGAGAGCGTATAGAAATCCGCGCTCTGTGATGCCGGCTTGGCCGGATGATCGTCCGGCAACGCGAATATACGGTCGCGGCAGGCGCGGATATCCTCGGCCGTTGCGGAAAATCCCTGTTCGGCGATGAAGGCGCGGGCGGCCACGATGTGCTTGCGCGCGATCTCGCTGTAGAGGCCGATGCTCATCAGGCCGCCGTCGGCGAGGCGCGAGAGCAGCGCCTTCCAGCCTGCGACCGGATCATGCATGTGGTGCAGCACGCCGCTACAGATGATGACGTCGAAGCGTTCCGTGAGCGTAGCTGCTTCCATGATGTCGCCCTGCGCGAAACGGAGAGACTGGATGCCCAATTCCCGCTGCTTGCGGATGGCGTAGGCGAGGCTCGTGCGGCTGATGTCGAACGCGGTGACATCCGCGTTGGCGATGCGCCCGACCGTTTCGATTGGCTGTTTGCCCGTGCCACAACCCGCGACCAGGATGCGCGGTGCGTCCGGGAATGCGGTGGGTTCGTGCTTCAGGTAGGGAAACAGCATTTCCATATAGGTGCGTAGCGGCAGAGGCCGGAATTGCATCTGCTGCTTCCAGCGCGGGTAGGGGTTCTCCTCGTACTGCGCCTGCACTTTGCGGGAGGTGCTGTCGGTGATGGGGGTGAGCGAGGGGATGGCCGCGCGGATGGCCAGTTCTTCCAGCGGTTCGCGTATCTGATGAGTGAGCACGGCATCGATGGCGGAATGCAGCGAGAGGTCGGGGCGATCCAGCAGGCCTGTTGCATCCGGAAACTGATGAAGCGGGCCGTATGCTGCCAGCAGCATGACGGCTTCCTTCGGAAGTGTTTTTTGTGCAAGCAGCCGGGTGATGGCGGCGGTTTCCTCCGCGCTTTCCGGATAGATGTATTCGCTGAAGAAACACTGTTCCGCCAGCGCGCAGAGGAAGGGCAGCAGATGGCCGCCCAGCGGTTGCGTGGCGGCGTGGAGCAACAGCGCCCTGCGTAGGGAACGCAGCAGATGTTCCAGCGCGGGGAGTGTCACGCGCTCCTTGGCGATGAACGACAGGAACAGCGCGTTGCTCAACGCCTGTTGCACAGCGGTGTTCGAGAGTGCGAGCGGTGCGCCCTGTACTGCTTGCGCGATGAGGGTTTTGAACTCGGGGCGCTCTTTCAGCAGCATTTGCACGGTCGTGCCGATATTGCGCGGATAGGTTCCCTCGAAGGTGAGGATCTTCAGCAGATCCTGCTCCAGAAAATCATCCGGCGGGATATAGGCCACCTGCATCCACAGCAGGAACAGGTCTTTCCACCATTGCGGATTGTCCGGTGCGAGGCGCAGCGCGGCGCGGCACTGGTTGATGGCGCGCACCTTCTTGCCCTGCGCCAGAAAGATCGCCGAGAACTGGCGGTGGACTTCCGGGCGTCCCGGCTGGAGGCGGATGGCCGTGTGCATGGCCTCCTCAGCCTGCGGGTATCGCGTTTGCAGGCTGCGGATGCCGGCGAGATTGTACCAGAGCACCGGTCGGTCGGGGTAGGTCGCAAGCGCACCTTCCAGTATGGCGGCGGCCTCGTCGTACTTCTTCTGCTGGCTGAGCGATGCGCTCAACCCTGCGTAGGCGCGGATCATCTGCGGTGCGAGCGCGACGGCGCGGCGTGCCAGCGCTTCCGCTTCTTCAAAATGCGAGGCCTTGTGCAGGAATTCCGCGAGCGCCAGATGGCGCTCCGGGCTGTCGGGTTCGGCGGCGAGTGCCGCGCGCAGATGCGCTTCCGTAGGGGGGGATAAGGTGTCCGTATCGTTCATCGTAATGCCGCCGCGATGGTGCGGTATGCGGGTTGATCGGTCGGCGCGCCCGCATCCATCGCCGCGCGCAGGCTGGGCGCGAGGGGCACTTCGCCGAGGAAAGATACGCTGCACTCCTCCGCGAGCCGTTTGCCGCCGCCCTCGCCGAAGATGTAGCTGCGGTTGCCCGATGCGGGGTCGTCGAAATAACTCATATTCTCCACCACGCCCAGCACGGGGACATGTACCTTGCGGAACATGTCGAGGCATTTGCGTGCGTCGAGCGTGGCGACGTCCTGAGGCGTTGTCACGATGATCGCACCGTCGAGCGGTGTGGATTGCGCGAGGGTCAGGTGGATGTCACCCGTGCCGGGCGGCATGTCGATG
>JADZBT010000149.1 GCA_020851915.1 Alphaproteobacteria bacterium
ACCCGCACCTGCCGCATGACCTTGCGCTGAAGCTGGCGAAGGACGTGGCCGACGTATCGGTTCCGATGCTGGAATCCTCGTCGGTGCTGACGGAGCGCGACCTCATCGACATCGTGGAGAGTTCTGCGGAGATGGTCTGCCGTCTTGCGATCGCGAAGCGTGAGGACGTCACCGAGGATGTATCGCAGGCACTGGTGAATACCCACGAGGAAACCGTGGTGAACGCGCTGGTGGCCAATCAGAAGGCACAGATCTCCACGGCGGCCATCGCGCAGGTGGTGGAAGAATATTCCGCGAGGGATTCGGTGATGGTCGGGCTCATCAACCGTGGCGGTCTGCCGCTGACGGTGGCCGAGCGCATGGTGTCGCTGGTGTCCGACGCCCTCAAGAAGGATCTCGTGAAGCGCTATAAGGTGTCGCCTTACGTGCTCGAAGATGCGGTGGAGAGCACCCGCGAATGGACGACGCTGGGGCTGATGGATCCGCGTGCATCGCTGAACATCGCCGAGCTGGTCGAGAACCTGAATACGCAGAAGAAGCTTACTCCCTCGCTCATCATCCGGTCGCTGTGCATGGGCAACCTCAAATTCTTCGAGGCCGCGATGGCCAAGCGCGCTAACATCCCGGCGGAGAACGCGCGCCGCCTCATCATGGATAAGGGACATCTGGGCTTCCGCGCGATGTATAAGGCGGCGGGTATGCCGCCGGGTGTGGTGGATGCCGTGAAGACGGTGGTCAATCTCGCCTATGAAGAAACCGACAACGCCACCCGCTGGCCGGACGACTACCCCAACCGCATGATCGAGCGCATCCTTGCGGGCGGTCACGACCAGACGGTGGATAACATGCCCTATCTCATGGCCATCATCGGTCGCAACATCCGCATCGGCGGCGGCCTGCTCAGCGTGGACTACACCACCGAGGCGCTTCCTGCGGCGTAGACGCCGTCATCCTGCGGTATGACCGCAGGATGATATTTTCCCAAAAAATGTAACGAAACCGTAATACATCACTGTTTTTCAATGTGATATAGTGGCGGACTTTTCCTAATTCACACTTTTTCAGGACATATCTTCGTCTCGGAAAGGAGCTGAATTTATAGAGACAACGCAAGTTCGTCCCTGAATATGTGTGTGGGTTAGGAAAATATCCCACTTTTGAGGTGTTGAAATGACGAAAAAATTCCGAAAGGGAATCGTGATTATCGTTACGATTCTAAACGGAGGGGCAATCGTGGTGCAGGTCATCGCACCATGGATGTCGTGGGCCGCGTTACTTGGCGTAGCGGCTCTTGCTGAAACCCTTGCCTTGGCCGGGCTGCTCTTGCCTGGTACGCACGTCATCATGGAAGACGAGGATAAGTAACTTCTCCTCCTTCCCAAACGAAAAGTGTCGCTGCGAAAGCTGCGGCACTTTTTGTTTTTTGTGCTATGCGATTTTATAATTCTCTTCTCGTAGGGAGTGTGATTACCATCCCCCCACCACCCGCAATTTATCCCACCAGTTGAGCGAGAGTTTGCGGGCCGGAAGACGCCAGTGCGCGGCGGCCATTTTATCGAGATAACGCATATAGATATGCTGCATCATCCGTGCGGGGCGCAGGGTGGCGGCATCGCCGTGCGGGAAGGCGGCGTCGGCCTGCTGAAAATGCGCGCGCGCCTCCAGCCCCAGTACGGCGCAGAGTGCGGGCAGGGCGGGATGGTCGGGGAGTTTTTCCAGAGGGATACCGTCCAGCCCGTGCGCGTTGAGTAATTCTCTCGGCAGGTAGCAGCGGCCATTGCCTGCATCCTCGCGGATGTCGCGCAGGATGTTGGTACGCTGCATCGCGTGGCCCAGATGGATGGCGAATTCCCGCGCGCGCGGGTCGCTGTAGCCGAATATCTCGATGGACAGCAGCCCGACGCACGAGGCCACGCGGTAGCAGTAACGCTCCAGCGTTGCCTTATCGGGATGCGTCATCTGTCCGCTGCGATCCATCTCGAAGCCGTCGAGTATCTCCATGAACAACCCTTGCGGCAGGTTGAAGCGCGCCACGGTATCCAGCAATGCGATGGTCACCGGATGGGTCGGCGTTTGTTGGTAAAGCCGTTCGATCTCCTGCCGCCAGAAGGCGAGTTTCTCGGCAGCTTTTTCGGGGGCCGGTTCGAGGTCGACGGCGTCATCGGCCTCGCGGCAGAAGGCGTAGAGCGCCAGCATGCCGTCGCGTTTCTCTGCGGTGAGTTTGAGCATCGGGCCGTAGAAGGAACTGCCGGAACCCCCGGCCACTTTCCGCACATAGGCCAGTGCGTCACGCGTGCGTGCGGCGGAGAGGTTGGTCACGACCATAGCGCGGTGCTTCCCAATCCTGCACAGCCCAGTTTCTCCCAGAAATTCAGACGTACTTTGCCTGCCATCGGGTCGTGCGCGCGGAGTTTTCGCGAGAGTTTTTTGGCGAGCTCAAGTATCAGCGACGTTTCCAGTTTGATGCCCATCCGCGATACCGAGCGCGGCAGCGATTCCGCAGTTATCAGCAACGCCTGCACGCGGTCGAGCGTGGCGTGTATCACCTGCCGCAGCGCCGGAGAACACTGGTCTGCGCCCAAATCCTGCACCGTACAGCCGGCCTGCTGCATCCAATCCTGTGGCAGGTACACGCGGTCGCGCGACAGGAAGTCATCGCGGATGTCCTGCAGGTGGTTGAGTACCTGCAGGCTGTTGCAGAGTGCGTCCGACGCGGCGAGGTCTGCCCCTGTTTCACCGCAGACTTCCAGCACCGTCCGGCCCACCGGGGCAGCGGAGCGGTCGCAATAGTCCAGCAGCTCCACCCAGTCCGCGTAACGCAGTTTGGTGGCGTCCTGCGTGAAGGCCGAGAGCAGGGCGCGGCCATACTCCACGGAGCATTTTTCTTCCTGCACATGCCGGAAATAGGGGCGCGCCCAGGCCGGGAGCAGCGTAACGTCCCCGGCCGCCAGTGCGGCATCAACGGATTGTAATTGTTCGATCTTATCGGCGGCGGGAAGGGTGGGGCTGTCGGCGATGTCGTCGGCCTCGCGGGCGAAGCGGTAGAAGTCCAGTATTGGCGCGCGATGCGCGGCGGGCAATAGCAAGGAGGCGACCGGAAAATTCTCCCGATTCTGCTTCACCAGTGCCTGCGCGGATCTGTCAATGCCCCCCATAGGCGGGCACTCTAGCAAATTGTTTCACGTGGAACAATCCGTAGTTGATTCCCAGCGGCCTCCCGCCTACACTTCGGGCGGCAAACAACCATGGAGCCTTTGCGTGAAGCATGTGTCCTACGCCTGCGTGGCCGATAAGTCATCGGCAGCACAGGCGGCCCTCAAAAAACTGAAGAAGGAATACCGCTTCCTCGATATCAAGAAAGATCGCGACCGCATCAAGGCGATCGTGGTGCTGGGCGGTGACGGCTTTATGCTCCAGACCATGCACCGCTTTCTCGACTGGAACGTGCCGCTCTATGGCATGAACCGTGGAACCATGGGGTTCCTGATGAATGATTTCTCGACGGAGAACCTGCGTGACCGCGTGCGCGATGCACAGGATTTCAAGCTCTATCCGCTGAAGATGTACGCCCGCACCATGAGCGGGCAGGAGCATACGGCACTGGCCTTCAACGAGGTATCGCTGCTGCGTGAAACGCGTCAGGCCGCGAAGATCCGCGTGACGGTCGACCATGTGGTGCGGCTGGAGGAGATGGTCTGCGACGGCGTGCTGGTATCCACGCCCGCAGGTAGCACGGCGTATAATTTCTCGGCCAACGGGCCGGTGATCCCCATCGAGGCCAACGTGCTGGCGCTCACGCCCATCAGCGTGTTCCGCCCACGCCGCTGGAAGGGCGCGCTCGTGCCGCATACCGCGACGGTGCATTTCGAGATACTGCAATCCGCCAAGCGCCCGGTGAGCGCGGTGGCGGACTTCACTGAGGTGCGCGACGTGGAATCGGTGGAGATCAGCGAGCATCGCCGCCGCCGTATCACGCTGCTGTTCGATGCTGCGCGCAGCCTGCAGGAACGCATCATCAAAGAACAGTTTATGATTGAAGAATAGTGGTTAGTGGCCAGTGGTTAGTGAAGAAAGATGTGATGGATACCGATACGCGACAGCAGCCTGAGAATAAGAAGCCTGCCGAGACACCGAATTCGCAGCCGAAAGAGATCGGCGGCCCGAAGGGCGCGGAACCGACCCGTTACGGGGATTGGGAAAAAAATGGCCGTGTGTCGGATTTCTAGAATGTTTCACGTGAAACAATTTGCATGAGCAGCGCCGACCAGACGTCCCGCCTTGTAGCGCTGGAAATTCTCACGGCCATCATGCAGGGCCGCGATTCCTACGATGACGCCGTGCTAAAATCGCAGCGATTCAGCAAGTTAGCGGAGCGCGACCGGCATTTCGTGCATCTGCTGGTCTTCACCACCCTGCGCCGCATGGGGCAGATCGACGAGGTGCTGAAGCAATTCATGCAGAAACCGCTCAAGGGTAAATTGTTTCACGTGAAACATTTGCTGCAACTGGGCGCAGCGCAGCTGTTGTTCCTCGACACCCAGCCGCATGCGGCGGTGAATACCAGCGTAGCAATAGCGGAAATACGCGGGTTTTCCAGCATGAAGGGGCTGGTCAACGCCGTGCTGCGTAAAGTGGCGTCGCAAGGGCCGGGACTGCTGCTCGGGCAGGATGCTGCGAGGCTCAACACGCCGAAATGGCTGTGGGATGCGTGGTCGCAGGCCTACCATGATAATACGGCGGCGCGCATCGCGGAAGCGCATTTGACGGAAGCGCCGCTGGATATTTGCGTGAAGTCCGATGCGGCCGGTTGGGCGGAAAAACTGGGCGGCACGTTGTTGCCGACGGGTTCGATACGATTGAACAGCACTGCGGGCGTAAGCGCACTTCCCGGTTTTGCCGAGGGCGAATGGTGGGTGCAGGATGCTGCCGCCGCGCTGCCTGCGAAGCTGCTGGGCGATGTGCGCGGGAAACTCGTGGTGGATCTCTGCGCCGCGCCGGGCGGCAAGACCGCGCAGCTTGCGGCGCAGGGCGCGGAGGTCATCGCCGTCGATAAATCCGTGAAGCGCCTGAAGGTACTCAAAAGCAATATGAAGCGGTTGAAGCTCGCCGTGGAAACCGTCGAGGCCGACGCGCTCAACTGGCGCGCGCCCGGCCCGGTGGACGCGGTGCTGCTTGATGCGCCCTGTAGCGCGACGGGCACGATCCGCCGTCATCCCGACCTGCCGCGCATCAAGCGCCCGGCGGATATTGCGGACCTGCAGGAGCTTCAGCGCAAGATGCTGGCCCATGCGGCGGGTATGGTGAAGCCGGGCGGGACGCTGGTCTATGCCGTCTGTTCACTCCAGCCGGAGGAGGGCGAGCGGCAGATCGAGGCGTTCCTCACGGCGCATAAGAATTTCAGGAAAGTGCCGGTGAAACCCGAAGAGATCGGCGGGTTGGAGGGGTGCATCACTCCCGCCGGGTTCTTACGCACGCTGCCCTGCCACATGGCCGATTCCGGGGGAATGGATGGCTTCTTCGCGGCGCGGGTGGTGAGGGAATAGGATCCCCACACGGGTATTAATATTTTCGTAACATTCTACTGCTATAACAGTCCGCTGTATCAGTGACTGGAGCAAATTCTTATGAGCGGCCCTCTCGACGGACTTGTGCGATCATTTAAGGTGCTGGTTGAAGCCAGCTACCGCGAGTTGACGGACGCAGAAAGATTGCAGGAACCATATGGCTGGCCAGTGCAACTCTCGTTCCATAGGGATCGGTTGCGCCATGCGTCGGGGGATGAGGCACTCCTTAAGAAATTTTTTGAAGGGAATCAGATACCGTTCAAAGTGTGGGAGTTCGATGATTCCTTGTCGCGCGATGCAGGTGCAGGTACAAGATTTGTGAACATGATAACGCTTCCCCAGTTTCGTCCGGGAACCGCTACTTTCACAGTGGATGGTGAGGCGTTCCTTAATAATGTTCTTTTGAAAGAGAACGTGTTTTTGCCGTCCGGAGGCGGAGAAATACTGATGAAGATGGCGGCGACGATTCATCAGGTGTCGGGCGCAGGCTCGCTGGCGGATCCGCATAACAATAAAATCACCCTCAAAACTGAGGCAGAGGCAAGGGTGATTGAGTGGGCGTATAACCAGTTCAAGAATGATGCTCATAGCGTGCCGAGGGATGCAAAGGGCGAGGTCATCTATGTATGGCCTGAGCGAGACGGTGCTACGGTATCCATCAAGACCAGTCCGGAGGCAGCGCAATTCCCGGAAGGTACGATCGCCCCTCTGGAGCAATTACAACGCACCATTCAGGAACGGGTGAAGGCTATGGGTGTTGCTCAGGGCAATGGCAGAGGCTAGATCTTGACAAGCCGTGCGGAGAATCCTGTCATGCCAGCGCAGGCTGGCATCCAGTCTACGCAGCGTCTGCTGCGGCATTAATATCGCGCCAGACGGCGCTCTGGCCGGATGCCAGCCTGCGCTGGTATGACAAGAATCCTTGCGGCCGACGGTGATTTCAGGATGACAGTGATTGAAGCATCCCGTATAAACACCCTCATGCAACAGAATACACGCATCGCACCGTCCATCCTCTCCGCTGATTTTGCGCGGCTGGGGGAGGAGATCAAGGCCGTCGCCGACGCGGGCGCGGATTATATCCATGTCGACGTGATGGACGGGCATTTTGTGCCCAATATCACCATCGGGCCGCTGGTGGTGAAGGCCATTCGCCCCATCACGAGACTCACCTTCGATGTGCATCTGATGATCCAGCCGGCGGATCCCTACATCGAGGAATTCGCCAAGGCGGGTGCGGATATCATCACCGTGCATGCCGAGGCCGGGCCGCATCTGCACCGCAGCGTGCAGCTTATCAAGTCGCTGGGCAAGAAAGCGGGCGTATCGCTTACGCCCACCACGCCGCCGGATTACCTCGATTTCGTCATGGACGACATTGACCTCGTGCTGCTGATGACGGTCAATCCGGGATTCGGCGGGCAGAAATTCATCGAATCGCAG
>JADZBT010000150.1 GCA_020851915.1 Alphaproteobacteria bacterium
CCAATCAGCTCTTGAGAGCAGCAAATACCCCTGTGTCGCGTGTGGTGGAATCCATCCTGAAATGCATGTACGACCCCGCGCTTACGCCTGAGAAGAGCGAAGCGGAGGTGGAACGTGTCGGCAACCGTGAGATACGGCATCTGGAAAGTTACCTGAAGGGGCTGGAGATGACGGCCAATATCGGGCCGCTCATGGGCCTGCTGGGCACGGTATCCGGCATGATCCACGCCTTCGCACAGTTGGAGGCAGGCGGCGCGCAGGTGGATCCCGCGATCCTGGCGGGCGGTCTCTGGGAGGCGTTGCTGACCACGGTGGCGGGGCTCGCGGTGGCCATACCGGCACTGGCGGCGTTCTATGCCATCGATTCCACGGTGGAGCGCATCCGCGCGGCGATGAAGGATGCCAGCATCCGTGTGCTCGCGCTTGAGGATTATATGCATTATGAGGAACAGAAGGGGAACGTGCATCCATACCCAGCGCCGCAGCAACAGGAAACGCACTACGCCCAGCAGCAACATCCGCAGCAGTACGCACATGAGGCGTCCGGTGGCCCGTTCTACGCACGTGCTGGCTTTGGAGGGTAGGGATGGAATTCCAGCGCACCACCTCGCATGTGCGCGCCATCAGCTTTACGCCACTGATCGACGTGGTGTTCCTGCTGGTGGTATTCTTCATGCTTACCACCGGCTATTCAAAAACGGAATCGCTTGAACTGGCATTGCCCAGCGAAGGAGCACCGCAGGTGGTGTCCGGCGTGGCGCCCATGGTGGTGGTCGTGACCGATGACGGCAGGGTGTTCCTCGGCAAAGAGCAGGTGTCGGCGGCCAATCTGTCGGAGCGCATCGCCCCGGAATTGCAGGATGATCCAGGCAAGAAGATCATGCTGATAAGCACCAATAATACCACGCTGCAACAGATGGTGTCGGTCATGGATCGTATCTACGATGCCGGAGGGCATAACATCGCCATCAGCTACTGGAAATACTGACATGCAGTTCGCCCGTACCCATCGCCGGCGCAATAAAGAGGTCAGTCTACTGCTGCTGATCAATGTGGTGTTCCTTTTGCTATTCTTCTTCATGGTCGCGGGTACGATCCAGAAGATGGAACTCATCCCGATGGAATATCCCGAAGCAGCGAACGGCAAGCCTCTCGCCGAGGGGCCGGTCGTTATCGTGCTGGGGTCGCATGACGAACTGGTGGTGAATGACGAGTTGATCATGCCGGAGGCGCTTGCGCCTACGCTGACGCCTCTGCTGGCGGAGAATCCCGAGCGGGTGATCACCATCCGCGCCGATGCGCGCGTGCCCGCCCGCAAAGTCATCGATATGATGGAACGGCTTAAGCAGTCGGGGGGCATCAACCTCTCGCTGGTGACGCAATCGAAAAAAGAGTGAGGCAATCCGCATGATGGCGACGCTTTCCTCGATCCAGCTTCCCGGCCCACGGCACTTCGTGATCGCTATGGCCGTCGCTTTCGCCGCGCATGTGCTGGCGTTCCTGCTATGGGCAGCGTTGTACGTTCCCGCGCCGCCGCCGGTCGAGGTCAAGACCATCCATATCCGCCTTGGTGCGGGAGGCGAACTTAATCTATCCGGCCAGAAAAAACAGGATAGCGCGCCGCGCGCGCATGCCGAGCCGATCGCCGTGCCTGCGGCGCAGAAAGCGCCGGAACCCGTGATGGCGCAGGAGGCAGCGGGCGGGGCCGTGATGCCGGACAGTGGCAACGTGGTGACGGCCCCTGCCGCGATGGGAAAACCGGAAGCGAGCAAATCGGCGGTCGCGGTTCCTGCCGCGAAACCGGATCTGCCTAAGGCACAGAAAAAACCGGAGAAGAAGGTGAAATCGGATAGCCCGTGGGAGATCGTGCGTTCCGAGCAGCCAGTTACGGAGAAGAAGGTGAAGTTGAATGCGGGCGCGAATGTAGCGGCCACAACCACTCGCTATACCCGCGAATCGGCGGCAGGCGGCGGAACTGGCGCAGGTTCGCCGTTTGGGAACAGCGCGGAGGCCGCGCAGGTGGTTGCACGTTACGAGCAGCAGATCGCGCTCTGGATCGAAGACCACAAGCGGTATCCGGAAGATGCAAAGGCGGCCGGGATGGAGGGCAATGCCGTAGCGCGCATCCGCATCAACGCCAATGGCAAGATACTCAAATACGCGCTGGAAGTGGAAACCGGTTCTCCTGTGCTCAACCGCGCGGTCATCGACATGATCCGTCGTTCGGATCCCGTTCCGCCCGTGCCGGATAATTATCCCGGTGCATCCGACCTGTTGGAATTTCTGGTGCCAATCAGCTTCAAGCTTAATTAATGCTTTTCCGCATCGCGTTATTGGCCATGATGGCCATTCTCTCATTCCCCGCTATGCCGCATGCGGATCCGGTGGAAGTGTCGTCGGAGCTATTGCCGCTCAATCCCGCCAAACCTGCTGAGAAAGCCATCGGTGCGTTGGAGTATATGGGCGGGATGGAGCTTATCTCGCATGATCGCCGTTTCGGAGGGCTATCGGGTCTTTCCGTGTCGCCGGACGGTGTGTATCTCACCGCCATTTCCGACCGGGGATATATGTTCTCGGCATCGCTGCGCTATAGCGTTACCGGCGCGCTGACTGGCATCGGCCAGACCATCATCTCGGATCTGCTCGATTTCAAGGGTGCGCCACTGAAGCCCGGCTGGCGCGACGCCGAATCGATCACGCAGGATGAGGATGGCACGTTCCTTATCAGTTTCGAGCGCAATCATCGCATCTGGCGCTACGTGGCGCAGGAAGAGGGCGATAACTGGGAGCCGGTCGGCATGCTGCGTTCCACACTGTTCGATGCACTCACCTTCAATACCGGAATCGAGGCATTCACCATGGCGGATGCTGATACGCTGCTGGCTATTTCGGAAGAAGGGAAGGCGTGGTTGATCAACGATGTGGATGGTCGCACGCAGATCGTGCGCTTCCCAAAGCTGGGTGAGGGATACCATCCCACGGATATAGCGCGCCTGCCGGACGGGAGTTTCCTACTGCTGGCGCGGCAATATTATCCTTTACGCAGTGGCGCGTCGGCGCGGTTGCTGCGTATGGCGCTGAGCAAAGCGCCCGACGGCGTGTGGACGCTTACCAAAGAGCGCATCGCCGAGCTGGTCCCGCCCGTCAGCGTGGATAATATGGAGGGCATTTCGGTGCGGCAGGATAAGGCGGGTAACACGCTGATATATCTTATCTCCGACGATAATTATCGCCTGTGGCAGCGCACCCTGCTGACGATGTTCCGTTACAGGCCATAAATCCTTGCCAAACCAGCCCCCCCTTGCTAGACAGGGGCGCATCGTAACAAATGGCGGATGGAACATGCCTTCACCCAAGAATTTTCTGATCACCGGCGGTGCCGGATTCATCGGCAGCGCCTTCGTGGCGCAGGCGGTCGCGCGCGGCGACAAGGTAGTGGTGCTGGATGCCTTCACCTATGCCGGACACCGCGAGAATCTGGCGGATGTCGAGGGAAAATACACGCTGGTCGAGGGGAACATCTGCGACGGGCCGCTGGTGTTGCGTCTGCTGAAGGAGCACGCCATCGACGCGGTGGTGAATTTCGCCGCCGAATCGCACGTCGATAATTCCATCGCAAGCCCTGCGGCGTTCATCGATACCAATATCCGTGGCGTCTACACCATGCTGGAAGCGGCGCGCGGCTACTGGAACAGCCTGTCGGGCACGGCGAAATGGGATTTCCGTTTCTTGCAGATCTCTACGGATGAAGTGTTCGGCTCGCTGGGCAAGACCGGGAAATTCTCGGAACAGACCCCGATGCATCCCAACTCGCCCTATTCCGCGTCGAAGGCGGCGGGGGATCATCTGGCGGGCGCGTGGTTCCATACCTACGGGCTGCCTGCCATCGTCACCAACTGCACCAATAAGTACGGGCCACGCCAGTTTCCGGAAAAACTCATCCCGCACATGATCACCAGCGCACTCGCCGGAAAGCCGCTGCCCATCTATGGCGATGGCCAGAATGTCCGTGACTGGATCCATGTGGAGGATCATTGCCGTGGTGTATATCTCGCGCTCACCAAGGGAAAGCCCGGCGAGGTCTATTGCTTCGGAGGTGATGCCGAGAAGAGCAATATCGATGTGGTGGACACGCTATGCGCGATACTCGACGAGCTGAAACCCCGCGCCGACGGCAAGAGCTACAAGGAGCAGAAGGCGTTCGTTCCCGATCGCCCCGGCCATGATCGTCGCTACGCCATCGATGACCGCAAGGCAGTGACGAAGCTGGGCTTTACACGCGAATACACGTTCGAGAATGGCATCCGCGATACGGTGGAGTGGTATCTGGCGCATGAGGAATGGCGCAAGACGGTCACCAGTAAAAAAGCAGCGTAAGGAGCATTCATGAAGGGCATCGTACTCGCAGGCGGCGCAGGGACACGGCTCGCGCCCATGACGCGCTCCATCAGCAAACAGATCATCCCGGTCTATGACAAGCCGATGATCTATTATCCGGTGTCGGTGATGATGCGCGCCGGTATCCGCGAGATACTCATCATTTCCACCCCCCGCGACCTACCCGTCATCGAAAGCCTGCTGGGTAAGGGCGAGGAATACGGCGTGCGATTCTCCTACGAGGAGCAGGCGAAACCGGAAGGTATCGCGCAGTCCTTCATCATCGCCGAGAAATTCCTGAACGGCAGCCCGGCGGGGCTCATTCTGGGCGATAATATCTTCCATGTGCATAATCTGGAAAAACGCTTGGAGAACGCGGTGAATCTGAAAAGGGGCGCGACGGTGTTCGCCTTCCATGTGCGCGATCCGCAGCGTTACGGCGTGGTGGAGTTTGATAAATCAGGCAAGGCCATCAGCATCGTGGAGAAACCCAAGCAGCCTAAATCCAACTGGGCGGTGACGGGGTTGTATTTCTATGATGGCGGCGTGGTGGATTATGCCAAATCGCTGAAGCCTTCGGCGCGTGGCGAGTTGGAAATCACCGATCTCAACAATATCTATCTCCAGCGCGGCGATCTTCAGGTGGAACGTTTCGGGCGCGGCTCGGCGTGGCTCGACACGGGAACGCCGGATTCGCTGCTGGCGGCGGCGATGTTCGTGCAGACCATCGAGGAACGCCAGGGGCTGAAGGTGGGGTGCATTGAGGAAGTCGCGTTCCGCAACGGCTTTATCTCCGAAGAAAAATTCAGGGAGCATGCCGACCGTTACAAGAACGAATACGGCGATTACCTGCGCTACGTGCTGGCGGCCATCAAGGCGGGCGATGTGTTCGATGCCTATTGATCCCGTCCTCGTTACCGGCATCACCGGGCAGGTGGGCGGCGCGCTGGTCGCGGGGCTCTATGAGCGGGTGGTCGGTGTTGGCCGCGAGGAACTGAACCTCTCCGATCCCCAAAACATCTATAAGACGCTGGAGAGCATCCGCCCTGCGGCCATCATCAACCCGGCGGCCTATACGCTGGTGGATAAGGCGGAGGAAGAGGAAATGCTCGCCACCGCCATCAACGCCGATGCGCCGGCGGAGATGGCGCGCTATTGCCGCGATGCGGGGATCCCCTTTGTGCATTATTCGACGGATTATGTGTTCGACGGCCATGGCGAGAGGCCGTGGAAAGAGGAGGATGCGACCGGGCCGCTGGGGGCGTATGGGCGCAGCAAGCTCGCGGGGGAGCAGAAGATCGCGGCCATCGGCGGAAAATACCTGATTTTCCGCACCTCTTGGGTCTATGACGCGACGGGCAAGAATTTCGTGAACACCATGCTGCGCTTTGGCGCGGAACGCGAGCAGATGCGCGTGGTGAGTGACCAGTTCGGCGCACCGACCTATGCGCCGCATCTGGCGACGGCGACGGTGGAGGCGTTGGAAAACGCGGTGGCAATGCCGGCGTTCCCGTCCGGTATCTATCACCTGTGCAACGGCGGCGTGACCAACTGGCACGCATTCGCGGAAGCTATTTTCGCGGAAGCGCGGGTGCATGGCGTGGCGCTGAAGGTTAGCGCGGTGGAGGCCATCCCGAGTTCGGCCTATCCCACGCCTGCGAAGCGGCCCACGAATTCGCGGTTGAATATGGATAAGCTCCGTACTGTACTTGGCATTACCATGCCGGACTGGACGGAAGGGCTGAAGGAATGCATGGAGGAGAAATACGGTGAAAGTCATCGACTGTCCGCTTGAGGGACTCAAGATCATCGAATTGCAGGTGTTCGGCGACAATCGCGGCTTTTTCGTCGAGCGCTTCAATGCGGGTAAATTCGCCGACCTGGGACTGCCGACCACGTTCGTGCAGGATAATCACTCGCGCTCCGCGCCCGGCGTGCTGCGCGGGCTGCACTACCAGTACGAGCCGCCGCAGGGCAAGCTGGTGGGCGTCACCCGTGGACGGGTATGGGACGTGGCGGTGGATGTGCGCCCCGGTTCGCCGACATTCGGACAGCATTACGGTATTGAGCTCAACGACATGAATGGCCGCCTGTTCTGGATGCCCGCCGGGTTCGCGCACGGGTTCTGCGTGCTGGGTGACGAACCGGCCGATATGCTCTATAAGGTGACGGGGTTGTATAATCCCAAGGGCGAGGGCGGGATCGCGTGGGATGACCCGGAATTGAAGGTGGCATGGCCACTGGCGGAGATGGCGGCAGCGCCCATTATCTCCGAACGGGACACGAAACAGCAGTCCTTTACGGAATATAAAAAGAATCCTCCGCGCTGGAGTTAACCTAACCGGAAAGATACCCATGCAACAGGCTACGGCAGGCGTCCAGCAGAGCATGTTCCCCGATGAAGCGGGGCATACCAGCGTGGTGATGGTGTCGTACCATACCGGGCCGATCCTGTGGCTCGCGCTGGAATCCGTGTTGGTGCAGCCGGGACTTAAAGAACTCATCCTCGTCAATAACGGCAATCCGCCCGATATC
>JADZBT010000151.1 GCA_020851915.1 Alphaproteobacteria bacterium
CCCTGGCCGAGTACGCCGCCAACCTCAACGAGCTGGCGCTCGAGGGCAAGATCGATCCGCTGATCGGCCGCGCCGAGGAGATCGAGCGCACGATCCAGGTGTTGTGCCGGCGGCGCAAGAACAATCCGTTGATGGTGGGTGAGGCCGGCGTCGGCAAGACCGCCATCGCCGAAGGGCTGGCGCTGCGTATCGTGCGCGGCGAAGTGCCCGAGGTACTGAAGAAGGCTGTTATCTTCTCGCTCGATATGGGTATCCTGATGGCGGGAACCCGCTATCGCGGCGATTTTGAAGAGCGCGTGAAGGCGGTCATCAAGGAGATCGAGAAGCTGCCGACGGCGATCCTGTTCATCGACGAGATCCACACCATCATCGGCGCGGGCGCTACCAATGGCGGCGCACTCGATGCCTGCAACCTGCTGAAGCCCGCGCTGGCGCGTGGCGCATTCCGTTGCATCGGCTCGACGACCTATCACGAATACCGCAACAGCTTTGAGAAGGATCGCGCACTGGCGCGCCGCTTCCAGAAGATCGACGTGAAAGAGCCGTCGGTGGAGAATACGGTGAAGATCCTGCGCGGCCTGAAGCCTTATTACGAAGAGCATCATGGCGTACGCTATACCGCAGGCGCTATCGAGGCGGCGGTGGAGCTGTCGGCCCGCTATATCAGCGACCGCAAGCTGCCGGATAAAGCCATCGACGTTATCGACGAAGCAGGTGCAGCGCAGAAGCTGCTGCCGGAAAGCAAACGCCGCAAGACTGTGGGCGTGAAGGAAATTGAAACCGTCATCGCCAAGATCGCGCGTATGCCGGAAAAATCGCTGTCGCTTGACGATGCCGATACGCTCCGCAATCTGGAAAAGAACCTGAAGCTCGTGGTGTTCGGGCAGAACGAAGCCATCGAAACGCTGTCGAGTGCGCTCAAGATGGCGCGCGCAGGGTTGCGTGACCATGAGAAGCCGATCGGCAACTATCTGTTCAGCGGCCCGACCGGCGTGGGCAAGACCGAGGTCGCTCGCCAGCTGGCGGACGCGATGGGCATGGAGCTGACCCGTTTCGATATGTCGGAATATATGGAGAAGCATTCGGTGGCACGCCTCATCGGCTCGCCTCCGGGCTATGTGGGGTACGAGCAGGGCGGATTACTGACCGAAGCGGTCGACAAGCATCCCTACTCGGTGGTGCTGCTTGATGAGATCGAGAAAGCGCATCCGGACGTATATAATATCCTGTTGCAGGTGATGGATTACGGCAAGCTCACCGATAACAACGGTAAGACGGTGAACTTCAACAACACGGTCATCATTATGACCAGCAACGCCGGCGCATCGGACATGGAAAAAGCGCCGATCGGCTTTGGCCGCGACGTGCGCGAAGGCGACGACAAGGAGGCCCTGAGCCGCCTGTTCGCCCCCGAATTCCGCAACCGTCTGGATGCGATCGTGCCGTTTGGCTACCTGAGTCAGGAATCGGTATCGGAAGTGGTCAACAAGTTCATCTTCAAGCTGGAATCGCAGCTGGCGGACCGCAACGTGACCATCGCACTGGAGCACGATGCGCGCCTGTGGCTGGCTGACCATGGCTACGACAAGCTCAACGGTGCGCGTCCGCTGGATCGCCTCATCCGCGAAACCATCAAGAAGCCGCTGGCCGACGAAGTACTGTTCGGCAAACTCACCAAGGGCGGCACAGTGGTGGTGCGCGTCGAGGACGACGAACTGGTGCTCGACTGCAAGCCGCTGTCGAAGTCCGCGCGTCAGGCCGCTACGGAGAAAGACGCGGAAGAGGCCCTTGCGGAGTAGCATCCTGCAGCCATCTTGTGGTGGAGAATCTGCAACCTTCTGTAAAACGGGCGGAATTATTTTCTCTGCGGTCATAAAAGGTTAACGGTATTCTGCTCTAATGGTACAAGGGAAATAGTAATTCACGGGATGTCGTTTATGCGGATTCGCTCCATGTTTTCTGTGGCACTGTGTGCTGCGATATTTTCGGCGGCCTCTCTGGGCGAGTTGTGGGCGCAGGGAACCACGAATACGCGTATCGATTACCATAGGGATTATCGCACCAAGCCGATCGATTACCGTGCCCGTTCGGGACAGGCGGCCGCTTCCAACCCCAGAAGCAATTATCAGAAACTTCCCGACGGCTATTCGGCAGCGCCGAAAGAGAAACCGCAGGCCGCTCCGGCCGGATACCACGTCGTATCCAGTGGCACAGGATTCTTCGTGAGCAATCGCGGTTATGTCATCACCAATAATCACGTGATCGAGGGGTGTTCCACCGCCATGATACGCGGTGCGGTGAATCCGGTCGATGCACAGGTGGTAGCGGTCGATAAGGAGAACGATCTGGCATTGCTGAAAACCACTGTCCAGCCGCAGCGTACCGCGACCATGCGTATATCGGACAAAAGCGTGCGGGTAGGGGATCCGGTCATGGTGATGGGGTATCCGCAGGAGCATGGGATCAGCGGCGTTTACAAGGTGATGGAAGCCAGCGTCGTCGGCATGCAGGGGCCGCTCAACGAACCGACATGGATCCAGTTCACCAGCTCCGCGCAGCAGGGGAATAGCGGCGGACCGTTGTTGGATACCAGCGGCAACGTGATCGGGGTCATCGTGGGCAAGACCAAACTGTTCCGGAAAGTTGACGGGAAGCAGGAAGCCGTCAAGGAGTCCGACGTGGCCATCAGCCTTCCGGTGCTCAAGAAGTTTCTGGATAAGAATAATATCTTCTATCGCTCCAATTACTCCGAGAGCTATCTCGCGACCAGCCGTCTGGAGAATCAGGCAAAAGATTACATCGTCAACATCCACTGCAACAAGGGCGCCGAGCAGGCCGCAGCGAAGTAAGCCTTCCCTTTCTGAAAAATACTGCATATTCCGGGCAGGCTGCTATGCTGATTTAGTGCGAGGGGGCATGGCAACCAGACCAATATATAAGGGAATAGCATGGAGCGCGCTGGCGCTTGCAGCGATGGCATTCATCGCGGCAGCCCCGCTGGCGAATCAGGAAGCTCCTGCCGCCGTTGAGTTCCCCACGTCCGCTCTGTCTGTCATGGTCGCCATCTCTGACCAGATGGTGGTGCAACACAGGTTCACGGTAGAGGTCGCCACCACCACGGAGCAGCGCATGCGCGGCCTGATGTTCCGCAAGGAGCTGGCGGCTGATTCCGGCATGCTGTTCCTGTTCGATGCGCCGGAGATCATACGCATGTGGATGAAGAACACCCTTATCCCACTCGATATGCTGTTCATTGCCCCCGACGGCACGGTGGTGGATATTGCCACCGACGCGGTTCCGCACTCGGAAGAGATCATCGCCTCGCGCGCGCCTGCCAGCGCGGTGCTTGAGCTCAATGCGGGCGCGGTTATGCGCGCGGGCATCCATATCGGCGACCGCGTGGAGCATGAGGCGTTCAAGAAATAGTAGTGCTCCGTTCGCGCGACTTACGGCTTGAAGTCCGCTGAATCCTGCCCTATCGTCCTCCTGAAGCAGCAACGGTAGCAGGAGGAATCTCCCATGTCCGAAGGCGTTATCATCCCGATAGACGAAGCATTCGCCGCCAAGGCGCATATCACGAAGCAACGCTATGAGGAGCTGTACCGGCGTTCCATACAGGATCCGGAAGGATTCTGGGCGGAGCAGGCGGCGCGTCTTGAGTGGATGAAGCCATGGAGCCGGGTGAAGGATGCGTCTTTTGAGCCTCCCGTGCATATCCGCTGGTTTGAGGGCGGGAAGCTCAATGTGGCGGCGAACTGCATCGACCGCCATCTGGCCGCGCGCGGCGATCAGGCAGCCATTATCTGGGAGGGCGATGAGCCGGAGGAATCGAAGCGCATCACCTACCGCGACCTGCATAGGCAGGTCTGTATGCTGGCGAATGTCCTCAAGGCGAATGGGGTGAAACGGGGAGATCGCGTCACCATCTACATGCCCATGATACCGGAGGCGGCCTATGCGATGCTCGCCTGCGCGCGCATCGGGGCGGTGCATTCGGTGGTGTTCGGCGGGTTCTCGCCGGAGGCGCTGAAGGGGCGCATCCATGATTGCCGCAGCCATTTCGTCATCACGGCGGATGAGGGCGTGCGCGGTGGGAAGAAGATCCCGCTGAAAGCCAATGTGGACGATGCCGTCGCGCGTCTGGAGCGCGAGCACGATGCTGCCGACATCAAGAAAGTGCTGGTGGTGAAGCGTACCGGCGGCGCGATTGATTGGAAGCCGGGCCGCGATCTCTGGTATCACGAAGAAATGGCGAAGGCATCGCCGGAATGCGCGCCGGAAGCGATGGATGCGGAAGACCCGCTATTCGTGCTCTATACCTCCGGCTCCACGGGAAATCCCAAGGGGCTGATGCATACCTCCGGGGGGTATCTGCTCTATGCGGCCATGACGCATGAGTGTATCTTCGACTACCGTCCCGGCGACGTGTACTGGTGCACCGCCGACGTCGGCTGGGTGACAGGGCACAGCTATCTCGTCTATGGGCCGCTGGCCAACGGCGCCACCACCCTGATGTTCGAGGGTGTGCCAAACTATCCTGATTTCTCGCGTTTCTGGCAGGTGGTCGACAAACACAAGGTGAATATCCTCTATACCGCCCCGACGGCGATACGCTCGCTCATGCGTGAGGGCGAGGAGTGGGTACGCAAAACCTCGCGTAAGTCACTGCGATTACTGGCTTCCGTGGGGGAACCCATCAATCCGGAAGCATGGTTGTGGTATTACAATGTGGTAGGGGAGAAGCGCTGCCCGATCACGGACACCTGGTGGCAGACGGAAACCGGCGGTATCCTTATCGCACCACTGGCTGGGGCGATGCCGCTCAAGCCGGGATCGGCCACCAGGCCCTTCTTCGGGGTACAACCCAAGGTTGTCGGGGCGAATGGCGAAGTACTGGAAGGTGCGGCGGAGGGGTATCTCTGCATCGCGGATTCCTGGCCGGGGCAGGCGCGCACGGTCTATGGCGATCATAAGCGCTTCGAGGAAACCTATTTCTCGCAGGTGAAGGGGGCATACTTCTCCGGCGACGGCTGCCGCCGCGATGCCGACGGCGATTACTGGATCACGGGCCGCGTGGATGACGTGCTGAAAATTTCCGGGCATCGTATCGGCACGGCGGAGGTGGAATCCGCGCTGGTGGGGCATAGCGGCGTATCCGAGGCGGCGGTGGTGGGATTTCCGCATCCGATCAAGGGGGAGGGCATCTACGCCTATGTCACGCTCCGGGCCGGGGTAGAGCCATCGGAAGAAATAAGCAGGGAGCTGAAACAGTGGGTACGCAAGGAGATCGGCCCCATCGCCACGCCTGACCTGCTGCATTTCACCCCGGCCCTGCCGAAAACGCGTTCCGGCAAGATAATGCGCCGTATCCTGCGTAAGATAGCCGCCAATGATTTTGGTGAACTGGGGGACACATCGACGCTGACAAATCCGGAAGTAGTGGAGTTATTGGCAAAAAATCGTTTAAGTCTGTGACGATTTTCTGGCATAAAGGGTGAACCCTATAAACAATAACATATCCTCCGGTCCGTTGCAGGGGGTGGGGTGCAAGGGGATGAACCTATGGTGAAGCGCATACTCATTGTGGAAGACAACGAGCTCAACCTGAAGCTGTTCCGGGATCTGCTGGAAGCCCACGGCTACGAAACGCTTGAGACTAAAGACGGCATGGAAGCGTTGCGGCTGGCGCATGAGAATAGCCCGGATCTTATCCTGATGGACATACAGCTGCCGGAGATCTCCGGGCTCGACATCACCCGGCGTCTGAAAGCGGAATCGGTGACCTCTGCCATACCCGTTATTGCCGTGACCGCGTTCGCCATGCGTGACGACGAGCAGAAAATATTGCAGGCGGGGTGCGAGGCCTATATTTCCAAGCCGATCTCCATCATGCCCTTCCTTGAAACCGTCAAGAAGTTCCTCGCCGACGAGGTAGCGGAAGGCGTAAGTTAACGATGACAGCCTTAGTCCTTGTAGTGGATGATCTCGTTCCGAACGTGAAGCTTCTCGAGGCCAAGCTGACCTCCGAGTACTACGACGTGGTGACGGCCAGCAACGGTATCGAGGCGATCGAGCAGACCAACAAGCATTATCCTGACATCATCCTGCTTGATGTGATGATGCCCGGAATGGACGGGTTCGAAGCCTGCCGGAAATTGAAGGAAGATCCCAAGACCTCCCATATCCCCATCGTGATGGTGACGGCGCTCAGTGAACCGAGCGACCGCGTCAAGGGGCTGGAAGCCGGGGCCGACGACTTTCTTACCAAGCCTATCAACGATACGGCGCTGTTCGCGCGCGTGAAATCGCTGGTGCGCCTGAAGCTGATGATCGACGAGCTGCGTATCCGCGATCAGACCGGATTGCAGATGGGGGTCATGGATGCGGGGCAGAGCGGCTTGAACGCGAGCTTCGCGGATGCCAAGGTATTGGTCATCGACGACGACGTGGTACAGGGTAAGCAAGTGGTGGATTGTCTGAACAAGCACCACAAGGCAACCCTTGAAACCAACCCGGAGCAGGCGCTCGACGTGGCGATAAAAGGCGGATTCGATCTCGTCATCGTGAGCACCCAGATGCTCGATGTGGACGGGTTGCGTCTCTGCTCCCATATGCGAAGCCACGAGGCGACGCGGCATATCCCGCTGCTGATACTGGTGGAAGAAGACGACGATCGGGCGCTCATCAAGGGGTTGGAGCTTGGGGTGAACGACTACCTGATGACGCCGATCGACTTCAACGAGCTGGTCGCGCGCGTGCATACGCAGATCCGCTGGAAGAAGTATCAGGAGGCGCTGAAATCCAATTACAAGCAGAGCATCTCGATGGCGATCACCGATGCGCTCACGGGGCTCTATAACCGCCATTACCTCGACGCGCACGTGCTCAACCTCGTGCGTCACGCGCACGAGAAACACCGTCCGCTGGCGCTGATGATGATGGATATGGATCACTTCAAGCAGGTCAACGATACCTACGGGCACAATGTGGGCGATGAGGTGCTCAAGGAGCTCAGCAAGCGCATCGTGCAATGCACGCGCGGCGCGGATCTGGTGGCGCGTTACGGCGGCGAGGAATTCGTCGTGGTGATGCCAGAAACCGACGTGGGTAATGCCACCGAGGTCGCAGAGCGTATTCGCAAGGCCGTGGAGCGCGACCCGTTCATCATCAGTCACGCGGTCGGAAGCATCAACAAGACCATCAGCATCGGCGTCAGCTACCTCAAGCCGGAGGGAGATTCCCCCATTGATCTGATGAAGCGCGCCGACGAAGTGCTCTACAAGGCCAAGAGCGGCGGCCGCAATCGCGTCGAGATATACTACAATTCGTA
>JADZBT010000152.1 GCA_020851915.1 Alphaproteobacteria bacterium
CGAAGGCCGGGCTCTTATCTTTCCAAGAATGCTGGCGGATACATGAGATCCCGGCCTTCGCCGGGATGGAAAAGAATGAAATATTATGAGTAGTACGAACGATTCTACGGACATTCCCGACCCCACGCGCGCGCCGCTGATCGAGCATCTGGTGGAGCTGCGGACGCGGATATTCTATTCGCTGGGCATACTGCTGGTCTGCACGGTCATCGCCTATCATTTTGCGGAGGACATATACGGCTTCCTTGTGCGCCCGCTGGCCGAGGCGCAACAGGACGAGCACCGGCGGCTGATATACACCGGGCTGACGGAGGCGTTCTTCACCTACATGAAGGTGGCGTTTTTCGCGGGGTTCATGCTGGCGTTTCCGTTCATCGCGTGGCAGCTCTACCGGTTCGCCGCGCCGGGGCTGTATAAGCGCGAGCGCCGGGCGCTGGGGCCATATCTTATTGCTTCGCCGGTGTTGTTTCTGGTGGGGGCGGGGCTGGCCTATTACCAGGTGTTCCCGATGGCGTGGAAATTCTTTCTGAGTTTTGAGAGCGCGGGGGGCGGCGATGCGATGCCCATCCAGCTGGAGGCGCGGGTGGCGGAGTATCTGTCGCTCACCATGCAGCTTATCATCGCATTCGGGATGGCATTTCAGTTGCCCATCATACTGATGCTGCTGGCGAAAGTGGGCGTGGTGACGCCCGATAGCCTCGCCGCCAAGCGGCGCTATGCGATCGTGGCGATGTTCGCCATCGCGGCGGTGATCACGCCGCCCGATATTATCTCGCAGATTGCACTGGCCATTCCGTTGATTCTTCTTTATGAATTTGCGATTCTTGTGTGCCGCTGGACGGCTGCTAAAGAGGTAAAAAATAATTGACGCCCTCGGGCTTGACCCGAGGACCCAGCCCAGCCGCAAGACTGGGTCCTCGGGTCAAGCCCGAGGACGTCAAAATACTAAGAGTTGGGAATACAAACATGCATGACATCAAGTCGATACGCGAGAATCCTCAGGGCTTTGACGCTGGATTGGCTAAGCGCGGGCTGGAGCCGTTATCGGCCAAAATTCTGGCGCTGGATGCGGACAAGCGCGGGGGGCAGACGCGCCAGCAGGAATTGCAGGCGAAAAGCAACGAGATCGCCAAGGCCATCGGGCTGGCCAAGCGCAATGGTGAGGATGCTACGGCGCTGTTCGAGGATGCCAAACGGGTGAAGCAGGAACTCGCGGCGCTGGCGGCTGGCGAGGAGGACGGCGGTGAGCTGGGGCAGATGCTGGCGACCATCCCGAACCTTCCGGCGGACGACGTACCGCAGGGGAAGGACGAAACCGGCAATGTCGAGAAGCGCGTGGTGGGCAAGAAGCCCACGCTGAATTTCGCAGCGGCGCAGCATTTTGAAATTGGCGAGAAGCTGGGGTTGATGGATTTCGAGCAGGCGGGCGTGGTTTCCGGCGCGCGGTTCGTGTACCTCAAGGGCATGCTGGCGCGGATGGAGCGGGCGCTGGCCAGCTTCATGCTCGACCTGCATACGCAGGAGTTTGGCTATACCGAAGTAGCGCCGCCGCTGCTGGTGCGCGATAACGCGCTCTATGGCACGGGGCAGTTGCCGAAATTCTCGGAAGACCTGTTCAAGACCACGACCGACCATTGGCTGATCCCGACAGCGGAGGTGTCGTTGACCAATCTGGTGGCCGATAAGATACTCAGTGACACCGAGCTGCCGTTGCGGCTGACCGCGTGGACGCCGTGCTTCCGCTCGGAGGCCGGGTCGGCGGGCAGGGATACGCGGGGGATGATCCGTCAGCACCAGTTCAGCAAGGTGGAGCTGGTGAGTATCGTGCATCCGGACAAGTCGAACGAGGAGCATGAGCGCATGACGGCGGCGGCGGAGGAGGTGCTGAAGCGCCTCGGGCTGCATTACCGGGTGATGGCGCTGTGTACGGGCGATATGGGCTTTTCGGCGCGCAAGACGTATGATCTTGAGGTGTGGCTGCCGGGGCAGGATGCGTTCCGCGAGATCTCGAGTTGCTCCAACTGCGGCGATTTCCAGGCACGGCGCATGAAGGCGCGCTTCAAGGCTGAGGGCGATAAGCAGACGCGCTTCGTGCATACGCTGAACGGCTCCGGGCTTGCGGTCGGGCGCACGCTGGTGGCGGTGCTGGAGAATTACCAGCAGGCCGACGGTTCCATCGCCATCCCCGATGCGCTCAGGCCCTATATGGGGAATGTGCAGAAGGTGGAGCTGGCGGCGTAAGGGAAGATATTGCTATCCCGGCGAAGGCCGGGATCCCATATATCCACGGGTGCATGGGAGAGATAAGATACTGGCCTGCGCCGGTATGGCATGAATATATAGAAGAAAGAAAATATGAGCTTCTTCACCCGAATCCGCGAGAGCATGAAAAGATCAACGGATCTCTCGCATCTTCGTATCCTCGTCACCAATGACGACGGCATCCATGCGCCGGGACTTGAGGTGCTGGAGCGCATCGCCCGTGAGTTGTCGGACGATGTGTGGGTGGTCGCGCCGGAAACAGAGCAGAGCGGGGCGGGGCACTCGCTGACCATCCATAACCCGCTGCGC
>JADZBT010000153.1 GCA_020851915.1 Alphaproteobacteria bacterium
CAGACGCTTACGCAAGGTGCGTCCGAACACCGCAGCGATGACCACGTCGCCAAAACTGTCCCCGGGCTCCGCCGCGCCCGAAAGCCCCAGCATACCCGCCACTTCGTGCGGCGAAAAGGCATAGACGTGATATTTTTGCAGGGATCCGGTCGCCAGTGCCTCTTTGATAGCATCCGCCACGATGAGATAAATGTCCAGCGTCGCCCCGTCCGTGAATGCCAGACGCTTCAGGTATTCGAGGGTATTCGATACTTCCTGCTCGATATTTCCGGCGATGACCCCCGGTATCGCCTCGCCGATCGGCTGGGTAAGACGGGTAAACACCAACTTTCCGTTCCGTAGCACCACCTGCCGGAATCCGCCCACTTTGTTGTGGCTCACCAATATCTGCCACTCCGCAGGCTTCCTCTCTCCCCCGGCCTTCCCGAAAGCCGCAGCGTGGAGGTCGTTGATGAATCCGCGCGCCTCTATGGGCAACAGATAGATGCCGCGCACACGATTCTCAAGCCCGGTAAGGAACTCTATCCAACCCGACGTGGGAGGAATGTTGGGAACCGATATGAACAGGAAATGCCAGTCCTTGCGGCCATCCTCGGAGCGCCCGATCGGCAGCGCGCCCTTGATGTCTTCCGCCGCGAAATCACGCGCCAAACGCTTCTCGATGAGCTTATGCAATCCCAGCGAACTGACCGGCGGCAGCGATTGCGGTACATAGCTCTGGTCCATGACGTCGAGCAGGACGAACACGGGCGATTTGGTGTCGGAGCTCAGCAGCTCCCGGAAGGGAACGATCTCCTGCGGATTCGGCGCAAAGGCGAACAGGCGGCGCAACACTCTGGAGCCGTCCATATAGGTCAGGATAGCGCCCTCGTCCCCCACGCTCAGCACAAAGCGGCGCTTGTTGAGCTGCGGCAGGGAAAGGGGCTTGCTCTTAAGTGTTTTGAATTTGGCCATCGCCTGTTTTTCTGTTGCCAATCCGCCTAAAAATTCATCTTGCTGAAAGAGTCGTAGAGCGGCCCGAACACGCCCGAGACCACCCATAATATCATTGTGCCCAGTATGACGGTCATGGCGGGCTGCACCATGCCGACCATCCCATCGACGGCATCCTCTACTTCACGGTCGTAGAAATAGTTGATGTTGTCCATCGCCGCGTTCATGTTACCACTTTCTTCGCCCACTTTGAACATGCGTACGACAAGATTGGGAAATTGCGCGGAAATACGCAGCGATTCCGTCAGCGAATTACCCTCCGACACCGAGCGGCGCACCGTCTTGATGGACTCCTTGAGCACGCGGTTGTTGACCACGCGGCCCGCGCCGTCCAGACATTCAAGAATATCGATGCCGCTACGGAACATGACGCCGAAAAAGCGCGAGAACCGTGCCATGTCGATCTTGCGAACCGTGCCGCCGATAGCCGGAAAATTGATCATCAGGTTATCGAAGGCATAGGCGAAGTTCTCCGAAACGCGATAGAGCGTCACCAGTGAGGCCACAACCACCGCCACAGAGGCGATGGTCACGTGCCAGTAATTGCCGACAAAGTGCGAGAACGCAATGAGTGCGCGGGTATGGATGGGAAGCTCAAACCCCTGTGCCAGCATGAAATCAGTGAGCTTTGGCACGACAAACAGCATCAGCACGCTGATGACCACGACGATCACCACCAGCAGCATGATAGGATAACTCATGGCCTTGCGGATCTTGCGTTTGATCTCACCCACCCATTTGAGGTGCATCGACAGATGCGCGAAGGAACGGGTAAGATCGCCGGTTTTTTCACCCGCCGCCACCAGCCCCACGAACACTTCATCGAACAGTTTAGGGTTCTTGCGTAGGGCATCGGACAGCACCTCGCCGCCTTTCACCGATTCATACACCTCCGCCAAAATATCACGGAGCTTAGGGGATTCACTGGCGTCGCGGGCATCGGCCAGCGCATCGAGCATCGGCACGCCCGCACGCGAAAGCTGCTCCATCTGTATGCAGAACAGAATCATGTCACGCAGTTTCACGCGGGAAAAGACGCCGGATTTTTTTTCTTTCACTTCGCGGCTGCCGATATAGTCGAGGCCCAGCTCGCGCAGGCGCTCCTCAAGGTCGATCTCGTTGGCGGCGGTCATCTCTCCCCGGATCCTGCGCCCCTGATCGTTAACGGAGTTGTATTTGTAAATGGGCATCCGGGAACCTACATCCTCTCCGTAAGATCGACCGTGCCGATGAGCTCGGGAATATCGATCAACCCGCGCAACACCTTATCGATGCCGTCCTCCGGCATACGGATGAACCCGTGCTCCAGCGCCGAATCCATCATGGCGTTGCGGGTGGCGTGGGTGGCGATCAACTCATCCATCTCGCGATCTATGCGGAGAATCTCCGCTATCACGATGCGCCCCTTATAGCCCGAGCGATTGCAGGCATCGCAGCCCAGCGCCTCGTAAATGGTCGGCGGATCCTCCGGATCCATATTGAGCAGGTGGCACTCCGCAGGCGTAGCGACGCGGGCCTGCTTGCAGTGTCCGCATAATTTGCGCGCGAGGCGCTGCGCCAAACTGCAAATGAGTGTGCCAGAGATAAGATGCGCGGGTACGCCAATGTCCATCAGTCGTGGAATAGCGCCCAGCGCGTCGTTGGTGTGTAGCGTCGTGAATACTTGGTGACCGGTGAGCGCAGCGCGTACCGCCATCATGGCGGTTTCCTCGTCGCGCACCTCGCCCACGAAGATGATGTCGGGATCCTGACGCATCAGCGATTTGATGCCGGATACGAAATCCACGCCGGAGCCTTCGCGTATCTGCGTCTGCCGGATGAGCGAGAGCTGATACTCCACCGGATCTTCCAGCGTCATAATGGTGACGCCGATGTCGGTGATATAATTCAGCACCGAATAGAGCGTGGTGGTCTTACCGCTTCCGGTCGGGCCGGTGATGATGATGATACCCTCGGGCCGCTTGAGCAGGGTCTTGAGCAGACGAATATGGTGCTCGCTGAAACCCAGCATCTCCAATGGCACGAGCGACTTCTTCTTGTCGAGCAGACGCATGACGATATTCTCGCCATGCACGGTAGGCTGGCTCGCCACGCGGAAGTCTACTTCGCGGCCCAGCACGGTATAGGAGATACGGCCATCCTGCGGATTGCGGGTCTCGGCGATGTTCATGCCCGACATGATCTTGATACGTACCACCAGCGCCGACCAGTAGTCGAGGTGGAAGCTGCGTATCTGCTTGAGCGCCCCGTCGATGCGGTAACGCAGGCGCACGAACGTGCCTTCCGGCTCGAAATGGATATCAGATGCGCCCACGCGGATCGCATCGATGAGCAGCGCGTCCACCAGACGCACGGTGGGATTGGTATAACCCTCCTTCTGGCCGTCGAGCGCCGCGTTTTTCTCGCGGATACCCGTCTCGATCTCTTTGAGAATGCCGTCGATGGACATCTCATAATCGTAATACTGATCGATGAGCTCCATGATCTCGGTCTCGGTGCAGTACACCGGGATGAGATTATCGGCTTTGTTGAAATAGCGGCGCACCTGATCGATGGCGAGCACGTTGTAGACGTCCGCCATGGCCAGCTTGATCTGGTTGCCCTCGCGCTGCACGGCGATGACCTTGTGGCGCATCGCGGCGTCTTTAGGGATCAGCTTGATTAGCGCGGAATCCAGCACCGCCGACTTCGCGTCGAAACGGTGTGTACCGGAAGATTCCGCCAGCACTTCGCCCAGCGCGCTCTCGGTGACGAAACCCATATCGACCAATATCTGGCCGAGAAGTTTTTTCGATGCCTTCTGTTCCTGAAGCGCGATCTGTATCTGGTCGTTGGAGATCAACCCCATCCCAACCAGTTTTTCGCCCAGACGCTGCGGACGCGCCGCAGGAGGCGCGGCGGGAGCCTGCCCCGGGGCCGGAGGCGCAGCCGGAGCGGCATGCGTCGTTGGATGCGGTCCAGCGGGATTGTTCATGCGTGCCTTTCCGTTACGCGATTGGCCGTTACGCGAGGCCCATTCACCATCGCCACCACGCCACCGTGCGCCATACGCCACGGCACGCGCTCATGCAGCGAGAACCCCCTCAGATATACAGTATTTTGTGGAAAGCATGCAAGCACCCCCCCCATATGGCGGTGCATTCCCCCATAATTCGCCGTGGGTGTGGGATAGATATTACAACGGCTTATTGGCGGACGGGCACGAATGAAACGCCTTGGTTGCAGCGCACAACGCATGACTCTAAAAACCGGATGACTTTTTCGGCGCGCAATCCTATAAAAGAATCGCCTTGGAGGAGGGGGATTCCTCTTGGGACGTGATATAAAAACAACAATATAAAATTTAAAATAACAGAATTTGGGAGCACTCTATGAGCAAGACCTTTACCGCGACCGCACTGGTCGCAGTGGTAGCGTTGGGAGCCTACGCCATCGCCAGCAAGAACGCATCCGCCGGGCCCGACACCAACGAGAAATGCTACGGCATCGCCAAGGCGCAGATGAACGACTGCGGCACGGCGGCGCATTCCTGCGCCGGTCAGGCCGCCACCGACGGTATGGCGGAAGAATGGCTGTTCGTGCCCAAGGGAACCTGCGAGAAGATCGTAGGTGGCCGTCTGGCTACCGAGGCCGAATCCAAGTCCGAACATAACCACGACGCGATGTGATTCACCGCGATCGCGTATATGACCTTCTCTGCGCCCGCCCTTATCCCTGCCCGTACCGGCATCGGATGGCGGGCGCAGCACCATCGGGATCTGCTCAATACCCTACCCGCCATCGGCTGGCTGGAGGTGCATAGCGAAAATTATTTCGGCGGTGGCATGCCGCTCCATTTTCTGGAAAAAGCCCGTGAGCATTACCCCATCAGCCTGCATGGCGTGGGGTTATCGCTGGGTTCCGCTGACGGCATCGACACCCACCACCTCGCCCAACTGAAACAGCTCATCGATCGTATCGATCCGGGACTGGTGTCCGAGCATCTTTCATGGAGTCGTGGTGGCAGCATCACCGCGCCGGATCTCCTGCCGCTTCCTTACACGGAAGAGGCCCTCGATGTCATCACCGCCAACATACGCCGCACGCAGGATGTGCTCGGACGACAGATACTCATCGAGAATCCTTCGAGCTATCTTACATTCCGCGAGTCCACCATCCCCGAATGGGAATTCCTTGCCGCCGTGGCGGAGCGGAGCGACTGCGGCATCCTGCTCGACCTCAATAACATCTATGTGAGCGCGCATAACCACGGCTTCGACGCGGAAACCTACCTGCGCGCCATCCCGCAGGCGCGCGTGCAGGAGATGCACCTCGCCGGATTCCAGGAGAACCGGCTGGAAAATCGCTCCCTCTACATCGACACCCACAGCCGTGCCGTGCATGAGGACGTATGGGCGCTCTACGCGCAGGCAATCCAACACTTCGGCGCGAAGCCGACACTCATCGAGTGGGACAAGGACATCCCCGCGCTCGCGGTGCTGCTCGACGAAGCGCACAAGGCCGATCATATCCTGCAGGAGATTACCCATGCCCACGCTGCGTAAACTTCAGAAAGATTTTACCGCGCATATTTTCTGCGGCGACGACACCGTACTGGACATCGTTTCCGGGGGGGCGCTCTCACCCGCCGAACGCATGCACATCTATCACAACAACAGCTTCCTTACGCTGACAGACACGCTGCGCGGCATCTATCCGGTCGTTTGCCGGCTGGTGGATACGCGATTCTTTAGTTACGCCGCGCAGGCGTTCATACCCGGCCATCCACCGACGAGCGGTAATCTCCATGATTATGGCGCAGCATTTCCGGACTTTCTGGCCGACTTCGCGCCGGCGCAGACACTGCCCTACCTACCCGATGTAGCTCGGATGGAATGGGCGCTGCACGCCGCGTACCACGCACCGGACGCGCCTCCTTTCGACGTTGAAGCACTCTTGCGCCTGCCGCCGGACGCTTACGCTACGCTACAATTCTCCCTTCACCCATCCTGCCGTTTCGTAGAATCCCCCTATCCTATCCTGCATATCTGGAACGCCCACCGCGACAGCGCCAGAGAACCCGCCTCCATCACACTGACGGAAGACGCCGCGCGCGCGTTTTTTCTGGTGCAGCGTATCGACCGGGAGGTGCAGGTTCATCCGCTCGACCAGGGGGAATACATATTCCTACGAGAGCTGCAGGCGGGAAAGGCCCTTGAGCAATCGTTCAAACTAGCGGCATCTAGCCAACCAAACACCGATTTGCAGCAGCTACTTATAGGCAATGTTTCACGTGCAACACTATCTGGCTTTCATCCTTCCTGATGGCCTGACGTTGCAGGATAACCACGCGCCCCACACTCGAATGTATTAAAAAAGACGCCTATGCGTACGGCCTCCTCGCATCATTTGCCGTGATGTGGATTTTTCGTTATAGCTATACAGTCTTCTTCACGCAGGCACAGATGGGAATCGGGATGTTTCTGCAGCGTCGCACCACCGCATCGGCAAGACTCGCATTTGGTCACACCCGGGGATTTTCCATCGCTGAGCTCGCCATTGCGCTGGCCATCATCGGCGTGTTGGTGGGAGCGGTCGTCGCAGGGCGCGGCATGATCGCCGCGTCGGAGCTAAGAACCAATGTGTCCATGACCAATGACTTCACGGTGGCAATGCACCGTTTTCACGAGGTATACGGACATTTCCCCGGAGATATGCCCAACGCGAGCTCCTTCTTCGGCGAAACAACCAACGGCAATGGAAATGACGCCATTGATGAAGCAGAACGCCTGACATTCTGGCAGCACCTCTCCGCAGCAGGACTGTTGAAGGGGGGATATGACGGCATCAGCGTGAACCCCGGCACGGGCATACCGCAGGGCGCTCGCCCGGATCTCGGCTACAGCGTGACCGCCGATCCCGAACTGGGGCTGACCTTCGTGCTTTCCCGCTACTCCGACGGCACAGGCGGAATGGCGGCCCTCACTCCGCACGACGCATGGAAACTCGACCTCGAGCTTGACGATGGCAACCCCTCCGCCGGCACGATACGCGCCACAGACGGCGTCGACGCTCCCGGTGACTGCCTGGCTGAGGTGACCCGCTATAAACTGGATAGCAAGGAAACAGGATGCATCCTCTCCATCGCGGCCAGCCGCGAGGGCATCGCCCCCGAACATGCCACGCTGGAAGACGGCGGATGCGGCGACATAGGGGATACCCGCGCCAGCACCAGCGCCTGCCCCACCGGGTATGCGGGAGAGATCACTGAAACCTGCGCCGCCGACGGCAGTTGGCAACAGTCGCACTTCAACTGCGCGCCGATCTCCTGTAGCAAGGGATATAATTACGGCTCCACCCGCGATGTCGAGTGCCCGGCGGGATATACCGGATCCATTCTCCAGACCTGCGGCTACGTATGGAAAACAACGGAAGATCGCTGCATCTTCGCCAGCTCCTGCGAAACAGAAGGCGCGAAGAAAACCGTTGCCTGCCCAATAGGAAAATCCGGAGACATACTGGTGGAGTGCGTCGGCGGAAACTGGGATTTCGCACACGCGGAACACAATAGCTGCGCGCCCATCACCTGCGGGAGCAACAGCGTGGGCGACACCCAAGCGGCAACCTGCCCAGCCGGGTTTACCGGAAGTATCACTCGGGTATGCACACTATCCGGAGAATGGGTGGATCGCCTCGTCAACTGCACCATTGCCGACGGCGATAGCTGCGACGGAACGGATGTTGGTGACCGGCGAACCCTTGAGTGTGCGGATGGAACAATCGGAGAGATCGTACAGACCTGCACGGCGGGCGTCCCCGCCAACCGCTGGAAGACCACATCCGATACCTGCAAAACAATTACCTGCGACGGTGAGCCTGCGGGCTATTACCGTCCCGCGCAGAAGGCCTGCGACAGCGGCTTCATCGGCATGGTCATCGAGGTATGCGGCGCAGACGGATTGTGGATCGAGAGTAGCACCAACTGCACGCAGAACATAACCTACACGCCGCCGCCACCTGCACCATAGAAAAAAGCCGGCGTCCATGTTCGGGACGCCGGCTTCTCTATTCCAATATCCGGGAAGCTTATGCTGCTTCCTTCAGGTTCGCCGCCGAGGTCTTGCCCTGGTGCGTAACCAATTCAAAGCTGAGCTTCTGGCCTTCCTTCAGATCCGAGAAGCCGGACTTTTCTACCGCGCTGATATGCACGAATACGTCCTTACCGCCATCGTCAGGAGTAATGAACCCATAACCCTTGGTCGGGTTGAACCACTTTACGGTACCGCTTGGCATTGTAGTTTTCCTTAAATTTAATTGCAGCTAACGCACGCACGCGACCCCTGTGCCGCATGCGCGAGAGTCATATCGGGACACCCGGCATTCTTGACAATCGCCGAAAGCCCCCGGAAACTCCATCCGCGTTCTTACGCCTACAAGCGGAAAAGTCAATCTAAATCCCACACAATCCTCAGTTTTCCGCCATTTATACCCTCTTCACCACCGCCGAAAAATGAAGAAGGCCGCCAGCGCGATGAGCGCAAAACCCACCAGATGATTCCAGCGCAGGGTTTCGCCGAGATAGAATGTGGAAAACACCACAAACACCACCAGCGTGATGATCTCCTGTATCGTCTTGAGCTGCGCCGCCGAGAAATACCCATACCCGATGCGGTTGGCAGGAACCTGAAAGCAATATTCAACCAGTGCGATGCCCCAGCTCACCAGAATGACAACCACCAGCGGCGTCGCCTTGAATTTCAGATGCCCATACCATGCGAAGGTCATAAAGATATTGGAGAGCAGCAAGAGGCCAACAGTGAGAAACGGGGCAGAGTTAAAGTTCATGTTATGCCTGTATGGAAGGTTTTTTATGATGCAATGCGCTATCGAGCGTTGCATGGAAATGCACATGGCGATGCACGCGCGAGCCTGCGATCTTCTGGCGGATCTTATCGAGCACCTCGGGCGTATTGGACACCATATGCACCGCGCGCTTTTCGTTCGCTATCGATTCCAGCATCGAGCGCATCGCCACCAGCCCCGTCATGTCGATGAACGGCACGCCGGTTATATCGACGATGAAATTATCGATACCCTCCTCCGCCATGCCGGCCTGATCGAATGCCTTTTCTATCGTGCCAAAGAACAACGGCCCACGGATACGGTAGACCATCGTGCCGTGCGGCAAAGTGCGCGGCGCGGCCATGGCCCCCTCCTCGGTCTTTCCCTCCAGTTCGACGTGAGTGAGATCCATGACGCGCTTGATGAGCAGGAACGCCGCGCAGATCATGCCGATGCCCACACCCGCCACCATGTCGATAAACACAGTGAGCAGAAAGCAGATAAGCAGCACGATAACATCGCTGCGCGGGGCGATCTCGATGATGCGAACGAACTGCCGCAGGTGCGACATGCGGTAGGCGGTGTGGATGAGAATGGCCGCCAGCGACGCCATCGGCAGGTGGCTCATATAGGGAGCCAGCAGCATCACATAGACCATCACCAGCACGGCATGCATGGATGACGCCAGCGGCGTGCGCGCGCCGTTATTGAGATTCGTGGCGGTTCGTGCGATCGCACCCGTCGCCGGGATGCCCGCCGCTAGCGCCGAGAGCACATTGCCGACGCCAATGGCGGTCAGCTCCGCATTGGGATCGTGCTTGGTTCCCGCCATGCTGTCAGCGACGGTGGCGGAGAGCAGCGACTCCAGTGCCGCCAGAATCGCAATGGCCAGCGCCGGAAACATCAGCCGCTGGAATTCTGCGAGATCGGGAATGGTGAACAGCGCATCACCCTCCCATGCCGGCCAGTGAAACACCGGCGGATAGGGCGGAATGCCCGCATGCATCGCACCATCGCGGCCAAGATAGGAAAAACGCATCCCGACGGTTTCCACATCGTGCCCGTAATGCGCGAGCAGCAGCGCCAGACCCGTGCCCGCCAGCACCGCGATGACCGCTCCCGGTACAACACGCACCATGCGCCCGGAGTAGATGATAAGCAGCAGCGTCACCAGCCCCACCGCACATTCGTAAGGGTCGATGGACGGCAGGTATGTGAGGATGGTATAGGCCTTCTCCACGAAGGAACCTTCGAGCTTCGCGATGCCAAGCCCCAGAAAATCATTGAGCGAGAGCGTCGCCAGCACCACCGCGATACCGGCGGTGAATCCGGTCGTCACCGGAAACGGCACATAATTGATGAGCCGCCCCAGCCGCACGAAGCCGAACAGGATAAGCACAATGCCCGCCAGCAATCCACACCAGATGATCCCGCGCAACCCCAGCTCGGCGACGATGGGCGCCAGTATTACCACGAATGCCGCCGTAGGCCCGCTTACTTGCGAGATGGAACCTCCCAGCAGCGGCACGACAGCCCCCGCGACGATGGCGGTATAGAGCCCGTGCTGCGGCGGTAGGCCTACGGCGATCGAGAGCGCCATGGAGAGCGGTAATGCCAGAAGTGAAACAACGAACGCCGACATGGCGTCATGCCGGAAAGCGGAAAGGTCGTAGCCCTTCATCGTCTTACGCATCGCCGTAGACAACGGGAATGGTTTAGCTCGGTGCGCGATGTCTTTCATTTTCTGTGTCCCGATGTACTTCACGACGATGACAGGATTATATGCACAATCCATGCGGCAGAGCAACGCGCGCAATACGACAACGCCGACGCAATAAAAAAGCCGCGTGCGGCGGCCAGATCTTTCTACTGTGCGTTCAATGTTTCAGATCGGCGGGGACGTACCCAGCCCGGGTATGTGAGGAGCAACATCCGGCGCGGCTTTCTTGAACTCGTCCATCGCGCTCCGGATACGGTCCATGCCACCGAACAGGCTGGCCATCGCCACGCCTACCATCGGCACTACTCCTGCACCGAGCAGGTTGGCCTCCTTGGGATCAAGCCCAGTCGCTGTTTCCATGAACCAGTTGAAGTGGCCGTGGATCGCATCCTGCAATTTTGCCTGCAACGTGGCCTTGAATTTTTTATTTCCGCCTTCGCCCAGATCCTTCTCATCCAGAGCGAGTTCTTTGACGAAGGCCTTGCGAATATCCAGCATGAGCTTCACCATCTCGTTGACCCTCGCCTCCGTCGCCGCCTCATTGCCATAAAACTGGCGGAGTATCTCTGCCGACGCATCTTTCAGGTTATCCTTGCTGATCTTGAACTCCGGGTTATTGGCAAGATAAGGCACGACAACGGCATCGATGATCTTGCTGCTACAGTAATTGTATTTCCAGGACACGTGATGGCCATGCAGCACATCAGCCATGCCGGGCAGCGCGTTGAGATCACCGTTCTGCATGATGAATTTGCTGGTCATCGCCGTACCGGCGAACGAACGCAGCGAACCGCCGCCCGTGGACATCAGGAACGCGGAAAGCGGCCCCATCGCATCGCCCAGTATGTAGCTTATCTTTCTCTGGGCCTCCAGCATATTGGAGTCAGACAGTGTTTCCAGCTGTTTATATACACTCTTCTCCCCTCGCGACTGGAAGAACAGCTTGCTGCCCAGAAGGATGCCTATGCCGCCCGCTATCGCGGGAACGAAGCGATGCAACGAGGCGCATGTCTCATTCCACATGTGCGCCTTCCGTTCCTCGGGGGACAATTCCTTCAGCTCGTTCCATGTGGGAAGGATCTTGTGCTCGTCGTAATGCAGGATACCGAGCAGATCACCCGATTTTTCCTGCCCCGGTATATCTTGTTTCTTGAGTTGCTTCCTGCCGGACAGATAATCCATGCCCGTAAGCGCAGAAAAGCCGAAAATCGTTGCCCCCACCGCGCAGAACAGCAGGTGAAGCCCGGGAGGCTTGTTGAGTTTCTCACGCCAGCCGCCCGCAGCGTTCACCACGTTATAGGCGAGGTGCTCCATCATTCCGGGAGCGGCATTTGGAGTAGTATCCGTCATCGCGTCATCGATCCACTGTGTGTGGTGATATTCTGCCGAATTCACGACCGGCAGTCACCCGGATAATAAAATTGTAACAATGGCGCTTTAATTTTTCTTTAACACATAGGACGCAGAGGAACGATTATCCGATAATCATATGATATAAAAGATTTTCTATAATGATTTTTTGTCGCCGCGCGCGGAGTCCGTGTGGGGATGCCCCCCGCATGCACAGGATGGAACGCCGCGCGGATGCGGATGGAAAAAGGCATCCCCCCCGGGAAATGTAATTTTTAGTTGAAGCTTTCACCGGCGTCCCTTTAGAATGCCCCCCTTTGCGCGTTCACCGAATAAGGGGCGATCATGTCTGCAATGCACCATACCGACACGACAAATTCCGGGCCCAAAAAGCGGAAGTCACTTCTGGGCGATCTGTTCGTTCAGGTACTGATCGCCGTGGCCGCCGGAGTGCTGGTGGGGCACTTCTTTCCGCAATACGGCGATACGCTGAAGGTATTAGGCGACGCGTTCATCTCGCTTATCAAGATGATGATCGGGCCAATCATTTTCTGCACTATCGTGAGCGGCGTAGCGGGTATCGGCTGCATGAAGCAGGCGGGCAGAGTGGGCATCAAGGCATTGGTGTATTTCGAGGTGGTGACAACCATCGCTATGCTGCTCGGCATCGCAGCCACCTACCTCTACCACCCCGGCGTTACGGCCAATAACATCGATGCATCCGCCATGGAGGCCGTTCGCGGCAAGATGGCAGAGCACATGATGACCACCACCGAATTTCTGCTGAACATCATCCCACATACCTTCGTCAGTGCCTTTACCGAAGGCCAGATCCTTCAGGTATTGCTGGTGGCGCTCCTGTTCTCGGGCGGGACTATCGTGATGGGCGACGCCGGCAAGCCCGTGGTGCGCGCCGTGGAATCTTTCTCGCGCGTGGTATTCCACATCATCACGTTTATCATCGCGCTCGCGCCTATCGGCGTGTTCGGAGCCATCGCGTCGTCGGTGAGCAAATTCGGACTGGCATCCCTCGGGGATCTGGGTAGCCTGATGTTACTCTTTTTCGGGGCGTGCATCCTGTTCGTGATCGTGGTGTTGGGCAGCATCATGCGCTTCTATTGCCGCCTGAGCCTCTGGCAACTCATCCGCTATATCCGCGAGGAACTGGTGATCTCTTTCGGCACGGCATCGAGCGAGAGCGTGCTGCCGCGCATGATAGAAAAAATGACCAATCTGGGCTGCGCGCGCTCCGTGGTCGGCATGGTCTTGCCCACCGGCTATTCGTTCAATCTCGACGGAACCTCCCTTTACCTCACCCTCGCCGCGATGTTCGTGGCGAACACCGCGCAGGTAGACCTGACGCTGGGGCAACAGGCGACCGTGTTAGGGGTGTTGCTCATCACCTCCAAAGGCGCGGCGGCGGTGTATGGCGCGGCGTTCGTCGTGTTGACGGCAACGCTGAACACGCTACAGGTGATTCCCGAAGACCAGATGGCCATGGGGCTTGCCCTGCTGTTCGCCATCGATCGCATCATGGCGCCGGGCCGCGTACTCACCAACCTGATCGGCAACGCGGTGGCGACCCTTGTGGTATCCAAATGGGAAAATGAAATGGACTACGATCAGGTGCGAGGCAGGCTTGCCGTTGCCGGAAAGAACGCCGCCGCTGACCCCGCTCTGGCAGCAATGTCCGCCACGAATGTGAAACGATAGATCCGGCTCACGCATACCCGATACCCAGCTTCGCACTCCGGGCATTAGCGAAGCCCACCCAAAGCGAGTATCCAATTCGGGTACTGCGTGCCTTTTTCCTTCCTATATGTAGCCCGCATCGCCACACCTCCTCGCCAAAAACGGTTTTTTCCTCGCCGGAAGCCAAAAATTAACAATTATTAATTTAATCTTTGCTAGGATAAATCAGGCATCTGGCGGGATGTATCTGGCGATTTTACAGAGCAACCAGACCGGACTGAAAGATTTGTTAACAGCCCACCATGCAAACAGGTTTCTGACCAACGGTATATTCTTGAAAATTTTTAGTTCAGAGCACTATCTCCTAAATAATCCCGATGTAGCGGCGGCCATCGCGCGGGGAGAATTCGCCTCGGCGGAAGAGCATTTCCGGCTGTACGGAGAGGCGGAGGGACGAGAGTTCATCCCCATGTTCGATACACAGTTCTATCTGTCCGCTAATCCGGATGTGGCGCAAATGATCGAGGATGGCGTGATCGCTTCTGCCGCCGAGCATTTCATCACCATAGGCTTTGGAGAAGGGCGCTCACCCAGTTCATTCTTCGATGTGCATTTCTACCTAACGGCCAACCCGGATGTCGCGGCAGCGGTTGAGGCAGGCCAGACGAGCGCCTTCGAGCATTTTCTTGACCATGGCGGCAGCGAATTGCGTGCCCCGTCGCCCTTCTTTGACCCGAAAGCCTATCTGGATGCCAACAGTGACCTGCAAACCGCCGCAGATGAGGGACTGATCACTCCGTTACAGCATTTTCTTGCATTTGGCATTCAGGAAGCGCGCGATCTAGGCAATGGCATTGGCCTCAACCAATTCCGAAATGATCCTACCTTCATTCATGCGATAGAGGCGGGTGATGTTCAGGCCGCCCTTGAGCGAGTAGCGGACGTAGCGCCGTTCCTGCCAGGCTTTGTGCCTCCCGCAGGCTATATAATTCCCGAAGATATAGAGTTCCCCATGGACTTCGTGCCTCGGCAGGGCGTACTGCTGGTCGTCCCGGAGGGAGTGACCCCGCCGCCTAACCTGCCTCCGATCTTTGAGGATCCCGATGCACCGCCCCCTCCGGGGCCCGTTAACACGCCTCCGTCCGGGGCATCGCTACCCGCAGGCACAACCATCGCAGAGAACGCATCCGTAGGCACGGTGATCGGCACACTCACCTCCACTGATCCCGAAGGAAAGCCGGTAACCTACGCGCTTATCAACGATGCGGGAGGAAAGTTCGCGGTCGACCCGACCACCGGCGTACTCACCGTCGCGGGGCCGCTGGATTATGAAACATCTACCTCCCATACATTCAGGGTGAGCGTTTCCGACGGCAAGACCACCAATGCCAGCTCTGTGACCGTGGGCGTCACCGATGTCGCCGAAGGACCCAACGCACCCACGATCAGTGCGTCAGCTGTTGATGAGAATTCCTCCGGCGGCACGGCGATCGGCACGGTCAGCGCCTTCTCTCCCGATGCGGGCGCGACGTTGACCTATTCGCTCACCGACGATGCCGGGGGACGCTTCGAGATCGACAGTGTCACCGGCGCGCTGACCGTCGCCACCGGTGCGGTGCTTGATTACGAGGCCGCCACATCGCACGATATTGTCGCGCAGGTGTCCGACGGCACATTCAACGCCGCCAGCACGCTTACCATCACACTGAACGACGTAAACGAGTCCCCCGCCGCGCCGGCACTGGCAAGCGGCGGATCCATCCTCGAAGGTTCCCCGGCGGGAAGCGCCGTTGCCACGATCAGCGCCGCCGACACGGATGCCGGAACAACGCTCACCTACACGCTCACTGACGATGCCGGAGGGCGTTTCGAGATCGACAGCGTCACCGGCGCGCTGACCGTCGCCACCGGCGCGGTGCTCGACTACGAAGCAGCAACCTCGCACGACATCACCGTGCAGGCATCCGACGGCACATTTACTGTCGACAGCACGCTCACCATTACGGTGGATAACGCGAACGAATCCCCTACCGTACCGACGCTGGCAAGCGGTGGTTCCATCCTCGAAGGCTCCGCAGACGGCAGCGCCGTCGCCACGATCAGCGCGACCGACCCGGACGCAGGCACGACGCTCACCTACTCGCTCACCGACGATGCCGGGGGACGCTTTGCCATCAATGCCTCCACGGGTGTCGTCACGCTGGCGTCGGGCGGCCCGGGAGTGGATTATGATGACGCGACCTCGCACGATATTTCCGTAAGGGTTTCCGATGGAGCGCTCTACACGGAGGATACCTTCACCATCACCGTCAATGAACGGGCCGAAGGCGTGGATGATACCGCCGCAGCCACCGAGGATGGCAGCAACGTGAACATAAGCGCCGCCAGCCTGCTCGCCAACG
>JADZBT010000154.1 GCA_020851915.1 Alphaproteobacteria bacterium
CATGGATGGCGGCGCGGCCTATCTGGGCTTTGTGTTTTTTCCGCGTTCACCGCGTAACGTGACGCCGGAGCGCGCGGCGGAGCTTACGCGCCATGTGCCGAAATATATGGCGACCGTCGCGGTGGTGGTAGATGCCTCCGATGCCGAATTAGACGCATTGTTCGCCAAATTCCGCCCGGACTTCATTCAGCTCCACGGCAAAGAATCCCCCGCCCGCGCATGGGAGATAAAGGGAAAATACGGCGCGCACGTCATCAAGGCCGCGACCGTACGCACCGGCGACGACATCGCAGGAGCCATGGCCTATATCAACGCGGTGGACATGCTGCTGTTCGACGCCAAAGCCCCGGAAGCGGAAGGGTTCCTGCCCGGCGGGAATGGCCTGCGTTTCGATTGGAATCTCCTGCGCGGGCGCGAATTCCCGCTGCCCTGGATACTTTCCGGCGGATTACGGGTAGACAATGTGCGCGAAGCGGTTAGACTCACGGCCGCGCAAATCGTGGATGTGTCGTCGAGCCTTGAGTCCGAACCCGGCATCAAGGACCCGGAATTGGTTCGTGCATTCCTCGATGAAACGCGCCAACTGAGCTAAAGACGATATGACTGCTAACACCGCTACACTCCCCGACACATCCGGCCATTTCGGCATCTATGGCGGCCGCTACGTCGCGGAAACCCTCATGCCACTGATACTGGAGGTCGAAAAAGCCTACCGCGCGGCGAAGGCCGACCCGGCGTTCCAGAAGGAACTCGATTACTATTTCACCCATTACATCGGCCGCCCGAGCCCGCTCTATTTCGCGCCGCGCCTGTCGGCGCATTTCGGCGGCGCGAAGCTCTACTTCAAGCGCGATGAACTGAATCACACCGGCGCGCACAAGATCAACAACTGCGTCGGCCAGATATTACTGGCGAAGCGCATGGGCAAAAAACGCATCATCGCCGAGACCGGCGCGGGTCAGCACGGCGTGGCGACCGCCACCGTCTGCGCGCTGTTCGGGTTGCCCTGCGTGGTCTATATGGGCCGCACCGATATTGAGCGCCAGCAGCCCAACGTATTCCGCATGAAGCTGCTGGGCGCGGAAGTGCGCGCCGTCGATTCCGGTTCCGCGACACTCAAAGACGCAATGAACGAGGCGCTGCGCGACTGGGTGACCAACGTGCACGACACCTATTACCTCATCGGCACGGCGGCGGGCCCGCACCCGTACCCGGAACTGGTGCGCGATTTCCAGTCCGTCATCGGCGTCGAAACCCGCGAACAGATACTCAAGGCCGAAGGCCGCCTGCCGGATGCGCTGGTCGCCGCAATCGGCGGAGGCTCCAACGCCATCGGCCTGTTCTATCCCTTCATCGCGGACAAGGACGTGCGCCTCATCGGCGTCGAAGCGGCGGGTGAAGGCGTGGATACCGCGCATCATGCCGCCTCACTCACCAAGGGCCGCACAGGCGTGCTGCATGGCGCGAAGACCTACCTGTTACAGGATAACGAAGGGCAAGTGCAGGAAACGCACTCCATTTCCGCCGGGCTGGATTACCCCGGCATCGGCCCCGAGCATTGCTGGCTGAAGGACACCGGCCGCGCCGAATACGTCCCCATCACCGACACGGAGGCGCTCGCCGCATTCCAGCTCTGCGCCAAACTGGAGGGCATCATCCCCGCACTCGAACCCAGCCACGCACTGGCGCACGTCGCCAAGATCGCGGGCAGCATGAGCAAGGACAAGATCATCGTGATGAACCTCTGCGGACGCGGCGACAAGGATATTTTCACCGTAGCGAATGCGCTGGGGGTGGGGATATGAAGAAGAACATCGTCATCCTGAGCATACGAAGTATGCGTGAGGATCCAGAGCCATACGGATACAGCTGGATGCTTACGCTCCCGTTGGTCGCTCAGCATGACGAATTAACAATCACAAGCACATGACCCGCATCACCACCACCTTCAACATCCTCAAGCAGCAGGGCCGCAGCGCGCTGGTGACGTTCGTCATGGCGGGTGACCCGGACTACGCCACCTCGCTGGCGCTGCTGAAATCGCTGCCCGCTGCCGGTGCGGACATCATCGAGATCGGCATGCCCTTCTCCGACCCGATGGCCGACGGCCCGACCATTCAGGCCGCAGGCATCCGCGCGCTCAATGCCGGGCAGACCATGGCCAAGACGCTGGCGATGGCGACGGAATTCCGCAAGGAGAATCAGAACACCCCCCTCGTCCTCATGGGCTACTACAACCCGGTATTTTCCTACGGCCCCGAGCGTTTTGCGAAGGATGCCAAAGCTGCGGGCATCGACGGCCTCATCATCGTCGATTTACCTCCTGAAGAAAGTAATGAGCTCACGAAATTTACCGATCCCGCAGGCATCGACTTCATCCGTCTGGTGACGCCCACCACCGACGATGCGCGCCTGCCCACGGTGTTGAAATCAGCCAGCGGATTCATTTATTATGTGTCGGTGGCGGGTATCACCGGCGCGCATTCCGCCGACAGCGCATCTATCAAGCAGGCAGTCTCTCGCTTCCGCAGCCACACAAAATTACCCATAATAGTAGGTTTTGGCATCAAGACACCGGAGCAATCCGCCGCCACGGCAGCACTTGCCGACGGCGTAGTGGTCGGCTCCGCCATCGTCGAAAAACTCCATACAACTCAGTCGGTTGAGAAGACCGTTACGTTCGTGAAGTCGCTCGCCATCCACTCTTAAAAATGTTTCACGTGAAACAATAGGGCTATTGCCATCCCGGCGTAGGCCGGGATCTTATCTCTCCAGTGGAGCGGGTGGATGCATGAGATCCCGGCCTTCACCGGGATGACGGTGTGTTGATTGTTTCACGTGAAACATTTTTTGATCACCGTGCCCACCTCATAGGCCCCTTTCGCCTCCGCCAGCGTTTTGGGCAGCGATTCCAGCGCATACATATCCAGGAACGCATTGCCGAATATCTGCTCGCCCGGCTCCAGCTTATTCATCAATCCGTGATGCACTCCCGCGAGACTGGCGGCGATCACCGCATGCGGATCGGCATCCGCTCCCGGCACGCGGTGCTCGATATGCTTGTAGCCGGAAATATCGTCCGGCAGGCGCAGCGCCGCCGTGCGGTTATTCCCACCCCAGCAGATATGCGTCGGCGCATTGAGCTTGGGCACGAAGCGCCTGTAGGATTCCTCGTGCGGTGCGAACCACAGCATGCTCTCGCGTAACGTCGCGATGAGTCCGCCGATGGCATGGCGCATCTCAGGGCTGATGTTCTGATCCTTTTTGTAGAGCACGTTGTCGCCCTGTGCATCATGCAGCGTAAGGTGGATATGCATACCGCTACCCGGCTGCTCCTCATACGGCCTCGCGGAGAAATCCGCCGCAAGCTCCA